>NZ_JBWKZA010000004.1:0-83554 GCF_059424045.1 Pseudomonas sp. GW456-L12 | reverse complement strand
CCATCTGGGCAGTATCGACAACGTCTCCGTCGTCGATGGCGCGCACTATACGGACCACCTTTTGAGCTGTAAACCCCTGATCTTGAAAATATTGAAAAAAATTCGCCGACGGCTTTTGCAGGATGGTTCTGAAGCCTCTAAAGGACTTTTCGGAGCCTGTCTTAGCCTGAAATTTCCCGTTTCAATACGCGTATGCCAAACTAACCCTCATATAGACAAGGTGAAATTTATCTAATGGCCGATTGGCAGTCCCTCGATCCCGAGGCCGCTCGTGAAGCGGAAAAATATGAAAACCCTATCCCTAGCCGCGAACTGATCCTTCAGCACCTTGCTGATCGGGGTTCGCCTGCTAACCGCGAACAGTTGGTCGAAGAGTTTGGTCTGACCACAGAAGACCAGATCGAAGCCCTGCGTCGCCGTCTGCGCGCCATGGAGCGCGATGCCCAGCTGATCTACACCCGTCGCGGCACATATGCACCGGTGGACAAGCTCGACCTGATTCTTGGCCGCATCAGCGGTCACCGTGACGGTTTCGGCTTCCTGGTTCCCGATGACGGCAGCGACGACCTGTTCATGAGCCCGGCGCAGATGCGCCTGGTGTTCGATGGCGACCGTGCACTGGCCCGGGTTTCCGGTCTGGATCGTCGCGGTCGCCGCGAAGGCATGATCGTCGAAGTAGTGTCCCGTGCCCACGAGAGCATCGTCGGCCGTTATTTCGAAGAAGGCGGAATCGGTTTTGTGGTGGCGGACAACCCGAAGATCCAGCAGGAAGTGCTGGTGACCCCGGGTCGCAATGCCGGCGCCAAGATCGGCCAGTTCGTCGAGGTGAAGATCACCCACTGGCCGACTCCGCGCTTCCAGCCGCAAGGCGACGTGGTCGAGGTCGTGGGCAACTACATGGCCCCGGGCATGGAAATCGATGTTGCCTTGCGCACCTACGATATTCCTCACGTCTGGCCCGAGGCGGTGCTGAAGGAAGCCGGCAAGCTCAAGCCGGAAGTCGAAGAGAAGGACAAAGAGAAGCGCATCGACCTGCGTGATCTGCCGTTCGTCACCATCGACGGCGAAGATGCTCGCGACTTCGACGATGCGGTCTATTGCGAAGCCAAGCCCGGCAAGTTGCGCCTGTTCGGCGGTGGCTGGAAGCTGTACGTGGCGATCGCCGACGTTTCCAGTTACGTGAAGATCGGTTCGGCGCTGGATAACGAGGCTCAGGTGCGCGGCAACTCGGTGTATTTCCCCGAGCGCGTGGTACCGATGCTGCCGGAACAGCTGTCCAACGGTCTGTGCTCGCTGAACCCGAAAGTCGATCGTCTGGCCATGGTGTGCGAGATGACCATCTCCAAATCCGGCGAGATGACCGACTATCAGTTCTATGAGGCGGTGATCCACTCCAAGGCGCGCCTGACCTACAACAAGGTCAGCACTATCCTCGAACAGCCGAAAACCAGCGAGGCTAAGCAGCTGCGTGGCGAATACGCCGATGTCGTGCCGCACCTCAAGCAGCTTTATGCGCTGTACAAGGTTCTGCTCGGTGCCCGTCATACCCGTGGCGCCATCGACTTCGAGACCCAGGAAACCCGGATCATCTTCGGTTCCGAGCGCAAGATCGCCGAAATTCGTCCGACTACCCGTAACGATGCGCACAAGCTGATCGAGGAGTGCATGCTGGCGGCCAACGTGGCCACCGCCGAATTCCTCAAGAAGCACGAAATCCCCGCGCTCTATCGCGTTCACGACGGCCCGCCGCCAGAGCGCCTGGAAAAACTGCGCGCCTTCCTCGGCGAACTCGGCCTGTCCCTGCATAAAGGCAAGGACGGCCCGACGCCGAAGGACTACCAGGCCTTGCTGGAAAGCATCAAGGATCGTCCGGACTTCCATCTGATCCAGACCGTGATGCTGCGCTCCTTGAGCCAGGCGGTGTACAGCGCTGACAATCAGGGCCACTTCGGCCTGAACTACGAAGCCTATACCCACTTCACCTCGCCGATTCGCCGTTACCCGGACCTGCTGACGCACCGGGCGATTCGCAGTGTCATCCACTCCAAACAGAACACGCCTCACGTGCGTCGTGCCGGTGCGATGAGCATTCCGAAGGCGCGCATCTATCCCTACGACGAGGCGATTCTCGAGCAGCTTGGCGAGCAGTGCTCGATGAGCGAGCGGCGTGCCGACGAAGCGACTCGCGACGTGGTGAACTGGCTCAAGTGCGAATACATGAAAGATCGCGTGGGCGAGGCGTTCCCGGGCGTGATCACTGCGGTGACCGGTTTTGGCCTGTTCGTCGAACTGACCGATATCTATGTCGAAGGACTGGTGCATGTCACGGCGCTGCCGGGCGACTACTACCACTTCGATCCTGTGCATCACCGCCTCGCCGGTGAGCGCACCGGCCGCAGCTTCCGCCTGGGTGACAGCGTGGAAGTGCGGGTCATGCGCGTCGATCTGGACGAGCGCAAGATCGACTTCGAGATGGCGGAAAAAACCATCAGTGCGCCGATCGGTCGCAAAAAACGTGGCGCTGTCGATGTGCCTCCGGCCAAAACGGCTGCCGAGCCCGCCCCAGCCAAGGCCGGGCGTCGTGGTCCGGCCAAGGAGAAGCCGGTCGAGGCCTACCGCTCCAGCGATGCGGCGGCGAAAAACGCCGAAGTGCGCAAGAGCCGTGAAATGAAGCAGGCGCTGCTGGCCGAAGCCAAGAGCGGCGGTAAAGCGGCGTCTGGGGGAAAGTCCGGCAAGCCGGCGTCCAGCAAGCCGAGCAAACATCGTAAAGGTCCGCCGAAAGCGGGCGCAGGTCCTGCGGCGAAAAGCGGCGGGGCGCGTAAACCCAAGGCCAAGTCATGAGTCAGTTGGAAAAGATCTACGGCGTGCACGCTGTAGAAGCATTGCTGCGTCACCACCCCAAGCGCGTCAAGCAGATCTGGCTGGCCGAAGGCCGTAGCGATCCGCGTGTACAGGTGCTGGTGGACCTGGCCGGGCAGAATCGCGTGGCGGTCGGTCAGGCCGAGCGTCGCGAAATGGATGCCTGGGTCGAAGGCGTTCACCAGGGCGTCGTGGCTGAAGTGAGTCCAAGCCAGGTCTGGGGCGAAGCGATGCTCGATGAGTTGCTCGACCGTACCGAGGGCGCGCCGCTGCTTCTCGTGCTGGACGGCGTGACCGACCCGCATAACCTTGGCGCCTGCCTGCGCACTGCCGATGCGGCCGGTGCACTGGCGGTGCTGGTGCCGAAAGACAAATCGGCGACCCTGACCCCGACCGTACGTAAAGTGGCGTGCGGCGCCGCGGAAGTGATTCCGCTGGTGGCCGTGACCAACCTCGCGCGCACCTTGGAAAAGCTCCAGCAGCGCGGCCTGTGGGTCGTCGGCACGGCTGGCGAAGCCGAGCAGGAACTGTATGACCAGGACCTGACCGGGCCGACCATCCTGATCATGGGCGCCGAAGGCAAGGGTATGCGTCGCCTCACCCGCGAGCATTGCGATTTCCTGGTGCGCCTGCCGATGGCCGGTAGCGTCAGCAGTCTCAACGTTTCGGTGGCTACCGGCGTGTGCCTGTTCGAAGCCACGCGCCAGCGTGCGGCCAAAGCCAAGAGTGCAGCCAAGAAGGCCTGAGTTTCCTCCCCCTATGCAGGCGCGAGCTTGCTCGCGATAGCGGCCCGATCGAGGTGCCGCAGTCGTGAGCAGGCCTGTCTGGCAGGTTTGGCGCGCCCTGGCGCCCAGTTGTTCAAATAATCACCAATTGCCTTGCGCCGCTGTTCCCCCTTCTCTACAATTGCGCCCCTTGCCGTTGCGGCAGGCGCATATGTGCCTATCTCTGAGGCAAGACACACAAGTGTCATTCACTCCTTGTCTGACCGCTTTTGAGCGGCAGGCTACAACCCGTAAGGAGCATTCATGCGTCATTACGAAATCATCTTTCTGGTCCACCCTGACCAGAGCGAGCAAGTCGGCGGCATGGTTGAGCGTTACACCAAGCTGATCGAAGAAGACGGCGGCAAAATCCACCGTCTGGAAGACTGGGGCCGTCGTCAACTGGCCTACGCAATCAACAATGTTCACAAGGCTCACTACGTGATGCTGAACGTTGAGTGCACCGGTAAAGCCCTGGCTGAGCTGGAAGACAACTTCCGTTACAACGATGCTGTGATCCGTAACCTGGTCATCCGTCGCGAAGAAGCCATCACTGGCCAATCCGAGATGCTCAAGGCTGAAGAGAACCGCAGTGAGCGCCGTGAGCGTCGTGACCGTCCTGAGCATTCTGACAGCGCCGATGGCGATGACAGCGATAACAGCGACGCCAGCGATAACGCTGACGAGTAATCCACGGACCTTTTGAGGAGCCAATTACATGGCACGTTTCTTCCGTCGTCGTAAATTCTGCCGCTTCACCGCTGAAGACGTGAAAGAGATCGATTACAAAGATCTCAACACTCTGAAAGCCTACGTATCCGAGACCGGCAAAATCGTTCCAAGCCGTATCACCGGTACCAAAGCTCGTTATCAGCGTCAGCTGGCCACCGCTATCAAGCGCGCCCGCTTCCTGGCCCTGCTGGCCTACACCGACAGCCACGGCCGCTGAGACCGGGCAGTCGACAAGTAGTAAGGGATTGAATGCATGCGCGCCTTAGCTGAGTTCATCATGCGCGGCCGTATGCAGGCCACTCTGGTAGTGGCCGGATGTGCGGCATTGCCGTTGTTGTATTGGTTGGGTGCTGCTGCGGGAAGCCTGGTGCTCCTGCGGCGCGGTTTGAGCGACGCCCTTGGTGTCCTCGCCCTGGGATTGCTGCCGGCATTGTTCTGGTGGCTGTATTCCGACGATCCACGCGCACTCATGGTGTTGCTCGGGTCTTCGGGCCTTGCGTTGGTTTTGCGCGCAAGCGAATCCTGGAACCGTGTGCTGCTGGTCAGCATAGCGCTGGGCCTGGTGTTTGCTGGAGTGCTGGGTGTGGCTTACCGCCCCCAGATCGAGATGCTCTCGCAGGAGTTGGTAAAAATCCTGCCGTTGGCCCTCGGTGATCTCTACCAGCAGCTGTCGGTTGAAGAGCGGGCTCGTCTCGCCTCACTGATCGCACCGGTCCTGACCGGCCTGATTGCGGCTTTGTTGCAGGTCGTCAGTGTGCTGAGCCTGATTGTCGGGCGCTACTGGCAGGCGTTGTTGTACAACCCGGGTGGTTTTGGGCGCGAGTTTCGCGCTATCAAGCTCCCGCTGGGACTGGCGATGTTGCTGCTGGCCTGCATGCTGCTGGGACCGAACCTCGGTCCACAGATGGCGATGCTGACGCCGTTGTGCAGCGTACCGCTGGTGTTCGCCGGGCTGGCCCTGATTCACGGGCTGGTGGCGCAAGGGCGACTGGCCAGGTTCTGGCTGGTGGGGTTGTACGTAACGCTGTTGCTGTTTATGCAGCTGATCTATCCGTTGCTCGTGGTGTTGGCCATAGTCGACAGCCTGATTGATTTTCGCGGTCGTTCGGCGCCGAAAGACACCGATAACGGTCCTGCGAACGGTGAAGGTTAAAAGTTAAGAGGTTATTACCAAATGGAACTGATCCTGCTGGAAAAAATCGCCAACCTGGGCAACCTGGGCGATAAGGTAAACGTTAAGGCTGGTTACGGCCGTAACTACCTGCTGCCTTTCGGCAAAGCCACCGCTGCTACCGCTGCCAACCTGGCTGCGTTCGAAGCGCGTCGTGCCGAGCTGGAAAAACTGGCTGCAGAGAAAAAGGCTTCTGCCGAAACTCGCGCTGCCCAACTGGCTGAGCTGGAAGTGACTATCACTGCCACCGCTGGTGACGAAGGCAAGCTGTTCGGTTCGATCGGCACCCACGACATCGCTGATGCACTGACCGCCTCCGGCGTTGAAGTTGCAAAAAGCGAAGTTCGTCTGCCGAACGGCACCATCCGCAACGTAGGTGAATTCGACGTAGCCGTGCACCTGCACGCTGAAGTTGAAGCCACCGTACGCGTTGTCGTGGTAGCAGCTTAAGCAGTACTTGTCGGCTGGCACCCTCGGGAGCTAGCCGGTAACATCGGGCACGATCCTGTTTACAGGTCGTGCCCTTTGTCTTTCTGTACCCTCAGTTTTTCAAACCCCTGCTTTTCCTAAAAAACCAAGTGGCCATGAACGATATCTCCGCTCCCGAGCAATACGATCTGCAAACCGCTGCCCTGAAGGTGCCGCCACATTCCATCGAGGCCGAACAGGCCGTGCTCGGTGGTCTGATGCTGGACAACAACGCCTGGGAGCGGGTGCTCGATCAAGTCTCCGACGGCGATTTCTATCGACATGACCACCGCCTGATCTTCCGCGCGATCGCCAAGCTGGCCGATCAGAACATGCCGATCGACGTCGTGACCCTGTCCGAGCAGCTGGACAAGGAAGGCCAGACGTCCCAGGTCGGTGGCCTGGGTTACCTGGGCGAACTGGCGAAGAACACGCCGTCGGTGGCCAACATCAAGGCCTATGCGCAGATCGTTCGCCAGCGCGCCACCCTGCGCCAGCTGATCGGCATCAGCACCGAGATCGCCGACAGCGCCTTCAACCCCGAAGGCCGCACCGCCGAAGAGATTCTCGACGAAGCCGAACGGCAGATCTTCCAGATCGCCGAAGCGCGTCCGAAGACCGGCGGTCCGGTGGGCGTCAACGAGTTGCTGACCAAGGCCATCGACCGCATCGACACCCTGTTCAACACCGACAACGCCATCACCGGCCTGTCCACCGGCTACACCGACCTCGATGAGAAGACCAGCGGCCTGCAGCCCGCCGACCTGATCATCGTCGCCGGTCGTCCGTCCATGGGTAAGACTACCTTTGCCATGAACCTGGTGGAAAACGCCGTACTGCGCAGCGACAAGGCAGTGCTGGTGTACTCCCTCGAGATGCCAGGCGAATCGCTGATCATGCGTATGCTGTCGTCCCTCGGCCGTATCGACCAGACCAAGGTGCGTTCCGGCCAGCTGGAAGACGACGACTGGCCGCGCCTGACCTCGGCGGTCAACCTGCTCAACGACCGCAAGCTGTTCATCGACGACACCGCCGGTATCAGCCCTTCGGAAATGCGCGCGCGGACCCGCCGCCTGGTGCGTGAGCACGGCGACATCGCCCTGATCATGATCGACTACCTGCAACTGATGCAGATCCCGGGTTCCAGCGGCGACAACCGGACCAACGAGATTTCCGAGATCTCCCGTTCCCTCAAGGCCCTGGCCAAGGAATTCAACTGCCCGGTAGTGGCCCTGTCCCAGCTCAACCGCTCCCTCGAGCAGCGCCCGAACAAGCGCCCGGTGAACTCCGACTTGCGGGAATCCGGAGCGATCGAGCAGGACGCCGACGTCATCATGTTCGTGTACCGGGACGAGGTGTATCACCCCGAGACCGAGCACAAGGGCATTGCCGAGATCATTATCGGCAAGCAGCGGAACGGCCCCATCGGCTTTATCCGCCTGGCGTTCATCGGCAAGTACACCCGCTTCGAGAACCTCGCGCCGGGCAGCTACAACTTCGACGACGACGAATAAACAGCCGTAGCCGCTGCCGCAGGCTGCGACAAGGGCCGCAGTACCTTCGTTCGATGGGTGAGCGTTGCGTCTGCCGCGCAGCCGATCGCAGTCTGCGACAGCGGCCACAGGCCACCGATTTCCGACCATAGTCGTCGGAATTGGTTATTTTTTGTGCTATATTCCGCGCCCGCGAATTTCTCTGTAAATAAACGCGCCCTCATCTACACCTATACCGGTCATCGACATGCAAGCAGCCAAGCCGTTATTTGACTATCCCAAGTACTGGGCCGAATGTTTCGGACCGGCGCCGTTCCTGCCGATGAGCAGGGCGGAAATGGATCAGCTCGGCTGGGATTCCTGCGACATCATCATCGTCACCGGTGATGCCTACGTCGATCACCCGTCGTTCGGCATGGCGATCATCGGCCGGCTGCTGGAGTCCCAGGGCTTCCGCGTCGGGATCATCGCCCAGCCGAACTGGCAGTCCAAAGACGACTTCATGAAGCTCGGCGAGCCGAACCTGTTCTTCGGCGTCGCGGCCGGCAACATGGACTCGATGATCAACCGCTACACCGCGGACAAGAAAATCCGCTCCGACGACGCCTACACCCCGGGTGGCCTGGCGGGCAAGCGTCCGGACCGCGCCAGCCTGGTCTACAGCCAGCGCTGCAAGGAAGCCTACAAGCACGTGCCGATCGTCCTGGGCGGCATCGAAGCCTCCCTGCGCCGCATCGCCCACTACGACTACTGGCAGGACCGGGTGCGCAACTCGATCCTGATCGACGCCAGCGCCGACATCCTGCTCTACGGCAATGCCGAGCGGGCGATTGTCGAAGTCGCCCAGCGCCTGTCCTACGGGCACAAGATCGAAGACATCACCGACGTGCGCGGCACCGCGTTCATTCGCCGTGACACGCCGCAGGGTTGGTACGAAGTCGACTCCACGCGTATCGACCGTCCGGGCAAGATCGACAAGATCATCAACCCCTACGTCAACACCCAGGACACCCAAGCCTGCGCCATCGAGCAGGAAAAGGGGCCGGTTGAAGATCCCCAGGAAGCCAAGGTCGTGCAGATCCTGGCCAGCCCGAAGATGACCCGGGACAAGACCGTGATCCGCCTGCCGTCCATGGAAAAGGTGCGTAACGATCCGGTGCTCTACGCCCACGCCAACCGCGTGCTGCACCTGGAAACCAACCCGGGCAACGCCCGTGCGCTGGTGCAGAAACATGGCGAGATCGACGTCTGGTTCAACCCGCCACCCATCCCGATGACCACCGAAGAGATGGACTACGTGTTCGGCATGCCCTATCAGCGCATCCCGCACCCGGCGTACGGCAAGGAGAAGATCCCGGCCTACGACATGATCCGTTTCTCGGTGAACATCATGCGTGGCTGCTTCGGTGGTTGCACCTTCTGCTCGATCACCGAGCACGAAGGGCGGATCATCCAGAACCGTTCCGAAGAGTCGATCATTCGCGAGATCGAAGAGATTCGCGACAAGGTTCCCGGTTTTACCGGGGTCATTTCCGACCTCGGCGGCCCGACCGCGAACATGTACCGCATCGCCTGCAAGAGCCCGGAAATCGAATCCGCGTGCCGCAAGCCGTCCTGCGTGTTCCCTGGCATCTGCCCGAACCTGAACACCGACCACTCGTCGCTGATCCAGCTGTATCGCAGCGCCCGCGCCTTGCCGGGGGTGAAGAAGATCCTGATCGCTTCCGGCCTGCGCTACGACCTCGCGGTCGAGTCGCCGGAGTACGTCAAGGAACTGGTGACCCACCACGTCGGTGGCTACCTGAAGATCGCCCCGGAACACACCGAGGAAGGCCCGCTCAACCAGATGATGAAGCCGGGCATCGGTAGCTACGACCGGTTCAAGCGGATGTTCGAGAAGTACTCCAAGGAAGCGGGCAAGGAGCAGTACCTGATTCCGTACTTCATCGCCGCGCACCCGGGCACCACCGACGAAGACATGATGAACCTGGCCCTGTGGCTCAAGGGCAACGGTTTCCGCGCCGACCAGGTGCAGGCGTTCTACCCGTCGCCGATGGCCACCGCCACCGCGATGTACCACTCGGGCAAGAACCCGCTGCGCAAGGTCACCTACAAGAGTGACGGGGTGACCATCGTCAAGAGCGAGGAGCAGCGCCGCCTGCACAAGGCGTTCCTGCGTTACCACGACCCGAAAGGCTGGCCGATGCTGCGTGAAGCGCTGACCCGCATGGGCCGCGCCGACCTGATCGGGCCGGGCAAGAACCAGTTGATTCCTTTGCATCAGCCGTCGACCGACAGCTACCAGAGCGCCCGTCGCAAGAACTCGACGCCGGCTGGCAGCCACAAAGTGGCCAAGGAAACCACCAGGATCCTCACCCAGCACACCGGCCTGCCTCCACGCGGCAGCGACGGTAGCAACCCGTGGGACAAGCGCGAACAGGCCAAGGCCGCCGCGATGGCCCGCAACAAGCAGGCCGCCAAGGAGCGCACGGATGCGGCCAAGGGCAAAGGCAAGAAGCCGACCCGCAAACCGGTCGTGCCCCGCTAAGGCCACTGCTGTACGGACCCAACGCCACAGACACAACGCCAACCCCAGGGTTGGCGTTGTGCATTTCGGCGTTCGGGTTTGTTAAGGTGCGCCCCCAGGATGGGCATCAACTCAAGGAAGAGCCGCGTGTTACGTCGCCGGAAAACCCCGCAACAACGGCAGGTCGAAGACCGGCTGCTACGCCTCAAGACCGCCGAATGGCTCGCCTGGCAGCCCTATGTGCGGCGTTTCGGGATGATTCATATCGCGGTGATGATGACGACGGTCTTCAGCATCTCGCTGACCGCCGCGCAGGTGCCCCATCTGTATTTCCCCCGTGACTTCCAGGTCGCCAACTACGCCGCGATGGCCATGCTGGGCGCAGGCCTGCTGATGAGCCTGTGTTTCATGCTGGTGATCCGCGGCTACCCGCGTGGCGCCTGGGCCTTGTTCGGCGCGCTGGTGTTCTGCCTGGCATGCGCGCTGCTGGTCCTGCTGGACTCCCGCCAGCGACTGTTCCCGGCCTTTGTCCTGTGCATTCCCCTGGCCGGGCTGTACCTGATGAGCACCCGGCGCTACCAGCGCGGGCTCAAGGTGCTGCAAGTGGCGGCGCGCAAACGCCGGCGCCTGCAGCGACTGGAAGCCGGCCTGAAGCGGGTGCGCTGACCGCCGGTTACATCCTGTCGCCACATTTATGTGCAACCCTGCGCACGCCGAAGCACGCACCGCTCGCTTTTGGTGCTGTACTGCCCACAGCCGTTGGGGAAAGCCCCGGGACTGGTGCTCTGGCATAAGTCTTGCGCGCTTTCGTGTACGTTCAGGCCCGCAGGAGGCACGCCGTGTCGATCCATGTCGCATTGCACCATGTCACGCATTACCGCTACGACCGCGCGGTCGAACTCGGCCCACAGATCGTTCGCCTGCGTCCGGCGGCCCATAGCCGCACGCGGATTCTCTCCTATGCGCTGAAGGTTCAGCCCGAGCAGCACTTCATCAACTGGCAGCAGGACCCCCAGGGCAACTACCTGGCGCGCCTGGTCTTCCCGGAGAAGACCGACGAGCTGCGGATCGAAGTCGATCTGCTGGCGGAGATGGCGGTGTTCAATCCGTTCGATTTCTTCCTTGAGCCCTACGCCGAGAAAATCCCCTTCGCCTATGCCGCCGACGAGCAGCGCGAGCTGGCGCCTTACCTGGAAACCCTGCCGCTGACGCCGAAGTTCAAGGCCTACCTTGAGGGCATCGACCGCACGCCGATGCCGGCGGTGGATTTCCTGGTGGCCCTGAACCAGCGCCTGAGCGAAGACATCGGCTACCTGATCCGCATGGAGCCCGGCGTGCAGACGCCGGAGCAGACCCTGGACAAGGCTTCCGGCTCCTGCCGCGACTCCGCCTGGCTGCTGGTGCAACTGCTGCGCAACCTGGGGCTGGCCGCGCGCTTTGTTTCCGGCTACCTGATCCAGCTGACCGCCGACGTCAAATCCCTCGACGGCCCGTCCGGCACCGATGTCGACTTCACCGACCTGCACGCCTGGTGCGAGGTGTACTTGCCCGGCGCCGGCTGGATCGGCCTGGACGCCACTTCCGGGCTGTTTGCCGGGGAAGGGCATATCCCGTTGGCCTGCAGCCCCGATCCGTCCTCGGCGGCGCCGATCAGCGGCCTGGTAGAGCCTTGTGAATGCGAGTTCGGCCACGAGATGTCGGTGGAGCGGGTCTGGGAAGCGCCGCGGGTCACCAAGCCCTACACCGAGGAGCAATGGCTGGCGATCCAGGCCCTGGGCCGGCAGATCGATGCCGACCTGCTGGCAGGCGACGTGCGCCTGACCATGGGCGGCGAGCCGACCTTCGTCTCGATTGACGACCCGGATGGCGCCGAATGGAACACCGCGGCTCTCGGGCCGAACAAGCGCCGGTTGTCCGCCGAGCTGTTCCAGCGCCTGCGCAACCACTACGCGCCCAAGGGCCTGGTGCACTTTGGCCAGGGCAAGTGGTACCCGGGCGAGCAATTGCCGCGCTGGTCGCTGAACTGCTACTGGCGCCGCGACGGCGTGCCGATCTGGCACAACGCCGCGCTGATTGCCGACGAGCATGAAGACTATGGCGCCGACAGCGAGCTGGCCGGGCGTTTCCTCGCCAGTGTCGCCGAACGCTTGAAGCTGCCCGCGCGCTTTGTATTCCCGGCTTATGAAGACAACTTCTACTACCTGTGGCGCGAAGGCACCTTGCCGCAGAACGTCAGCGCCGAGGATTCGCGGCTGGCGGACGAGCTGGAGCGGGCGCGCCTGCGCAAGGTGTTCAGCCAGGGCCTGGACAAGGTCATCGGCCAGGTCCTGCCGCTGGCCCGTACCGCCAGGGGCGACCAGTGGCAGAGCGGCCGCTGGTACCTGCGCAATACCCACTGCCGGTTGATCCCGGGGGATTCGCCCCTGGGTTATCGCCTGCCGCTGGCGTCCCAGCCCTGGGTGACGGCGGCGGAGTACCCCTATGTGCACCCCACCGATCCGAACCAGGAGCTGCCCGAGCTTCCGGACAGCGCGCAGCTGCGTGAACACGGCGAAGCGGCCGAGGCCGATGAGCGGGTGCCGCAGATCGACCAGTCCGCCGACTGGCTGACCCGCACCGCGTTCTGCGCCGAGGCGCGGGGCGGGCGCTTGTACCTGTTCATGCCACCCCTGGAGCGCCTGGAGGATTATCTGGAGTTGGTCAGCGCCATCGAGGCCACCGCCGAGGAGCTGCATTGCCCGGTGCTGCTGGAGGGCTACGAGCCGCCGAGCGATCCGCGCCTGAGCAACTTCCGCGTCACCCCCGATCCGGGCGTGATCGAGGTCAACGTGCAGCCGTCCGCCAGTTGGGACGAGCTGGTGGAGCGCACCGAATTCCTCTACGAGGAAGCCCGGCAGACTCGCCTGACCACCGAGAAATTCATGATCGACGGGCGCCATACTGGCACCGGCGGCGGCAACCACTTGGTATTGGGTGGCGCGACGCCGGCGGATTCGCCGTTCCTGCGCCGGCCGGACCTGTTGCGCAGCCTGATCAGCTACTGGCACAACCACCCGTCGTTGTCCTATCTGTTCTCCGGGCTGTTCATCGGCCCCACCTCCCAGGCGCCGCGGGTCGACGAGGCGCGCAACGATGCGTTGTACGAGCTGGAAATCGCCTTCGCGCAGATGCCCGAACCGAGCGAGGAGTGCCCACCCTGGCTGGTCGACCGGCTGCTGCGCAACTTGCTGATCGATGTCACCGGCAACACCCATCGCGCCGAGTTCTGCATCGACAAGCTGTACTCGCCGGATGGCGCTACAGGGCGCTTGGGTCTGCTGGAACTGCGCGCCTTTGAAATGCCGCCCCATGCGCGCATGAGCCTGGCCCAGCAATTGTTGCTGCGGGCCTTGGTGGCGCGCTTCTGGCGCGAGCCCTACGCACCGGCCAAGCTGGCGCGCTGGGGCACCGAACTGCACGACCGCTTCCTGTTGCCGCACTTCATCGAGCAGGACTTCGCCGATGTCATTGTCGAGCTCAACGCCGCCGGCTACCCGCTGCGCGCCGAGTGGTTCGCCGCGCACCTGGAGTTCCGTTTCCCCAAGGTTGGCGATTATGCGGTCGGCGGTGTCGAACTGGAGCTGCGCCAGGCCCTGGAGCCTTGGCACGTGTTGGGGGAGGAGGGCTCCGCTGGCGGCACGGTGCGTTATGTCGACTCGTCGCTGGAGCGCTTGCAGGTCAAGCTCACCGGGCTGGCGCCGCAGCGCTACCTGTTGACCTGCAACGGTGTTGCGGTACCGCTGCAGCCTACCGGGCGAGTCGGGGAGTTCGTCGCCGGCGTGCGCTATCGGGCCTGGCAGCCGTTCAACTGCCTGCAGCCGACCATCCCGGTGCACGCACCGCTGGTGTTCGACCTGCTCGACACCTGGATGCAGCGTTCCCTGGGCGGTTGCCAATACCATGTGGCCCACCCGGGCGGGCGCAACTACGACAGCCTGCCGGTGAATGCCAACGAGGCCGAGAGCCGACGCATGGCGCGCTTCTTCCGACTGGGGCATAGCCCCGGCACCTTGTCTGTGCCGAGCCTGAGGATCAACGACGAGTTGCCGATGACACTCGATTTGCGACGTTTCTAAAGCAGACGCGACGCCCGGATGTTTCGCATATCCGGGCGTCATGTGTCTGCGTTAATCTGACTTACCTTGCCGTCTGCCGAGCTTTCCATGCCTGACCTGCTTGACCACTACCCGCTGACGGCGGGTACCTACCACGAACTGCTCGACGCCAGCGGCGCGGTGCGCCCGCACTGGCGCCGGCTGTTCGACCAGTTGCAGCGCAGCACACCGGCGCAGTTGATGCAGCGCCAGGCGCTGCTGACCCGGCAGATCCAGGAAAACGGCGTCACCTACAACGTCTATGCCGACCCCAAGGGCGCCGACCGGCCGTGGGAACTGGACCTGTTGCCCCATGTGATCGCCGCCGATGAATGGCAGCAGCTGTCCGCCGGGATCGCGCAGCGGGCGCGTTTGCTCAATGCGGTACTGGCCGATCTGTACGGCCCCCAGCGGCTGATCAGCGAGGGCCTGCTGCCGGCCGAGCTGGTCTTCGGCCATAACAACTTTCTCTGGCCGTGCCAGGGCATCCAGCCGCCGGAAGGCGCCTTCCTGCACCTGTACGCGGTCGACCTGGCGCGCACCCCGGACGGGCGCTGGTGGGTCACCGCCGACCGCACCCAGGCACCGTCCGGTGCCGGCTACGCCCTGGAAAACCGCATGATCGTGTCCCGGGCCTTTCCGGACCTGTACCGCGATCTGCAGGTGCAGCACCTGGCCGGGTTCTTCCGCACCCTGCAGGAAACCCTGGCCCGCCAGGCGCCCCGGGACGACGAAGCGCCACTGATCGTGCTGCTGACCCCGGGACGTTTCAACGAGAGCTATTTCGAACACCTGTACCTGGCGCGCCAGCTCGGTTATCCGCTGGTGGAAGGCGGCGACCTGACGGTGCGCGACGCCACGGTCTACCTCAAGACCCTGAGCGGCCTGCGGCGGGTGCACGCGATCATGCGCCGGCTCGACGACGACTTCTGCGACCCGCTGGAACTGCGCACCGACTCGGCCCTCGGCGTGCCGGGGCTGCTGGAGGCGGTGCGGCAGGGGCGGGTGCTGGTGGCCAATGCCCTGGGCAGCGGCGTGCTGGAGTCGCCAGGCCTGCTGGGTTTCCTGCCGAAGATCAGCGAGCACTTGTTCGGCGAAAAACTGATTCTGCCGTCTGTCGCCACCTGGTGGTGCGGCGAGGCACCGGTGCTGGCCCAGGCCCTGGAGAAACTCCCGGAACTGCTGATCAAGCCGGCGTTCCCGTCCCAGAGCTTTGCTCCATTGTTCGGTCGCGACCTCTGCGAGAAAGAGCGCCAGGCCCTGGCCGAGCGCATGCGGGCGCGGCCTTATGCCTATGTCGCCCAGGAACTGGCGCAGCTGTCCCAGGCGCCGGTCTGGCAGGCCGAGGACGGCCAGCTGCAACCGCGTGCCATCGGCATGCGGGTGTATGCCGTGGCCAGCCGCGATGGTTACCGGGTACTGCCGGGCGGCTTGACCCGGGTGGCCGCCGAGGCCGATGCCGAGGTGGTATCGATGCAGCGCGGCGGCGCCAGCAAGGACACCTGGGTGCTGGGCGAACGTGCGCCCAGCGGCGAACAGTGGAAAGGCCAGCGGACCATCGGCGTGCATGAGCTGGTGCGGCGCGATCCGTATCTGCCGTCGCGGGTGGTGGAAAACCTGTTCTGGTTCGGCCGTTACTGCGAGCGTTGCGATGGCAGTGCGCGGCTGTTGCGGATCATGCTGGCGCGCTATGTCGACGGCGATGACCCGCAAGCCTTGCAGGCGGCGGTCGAGCTCGGCGAAAGCCTGATGCTGCTGCCGGACGAAGGCGAACTGCCCGAGCGTTTGTTGGCGGCCCTGCAGGGGGACGACTGGTCCTTCAGCCTGCGCTCCAACCTGCAGCGCCTGCAGTGGGCGGCGTCCCAGGTGCGCGGCAAGCTTTCGCGGGAAAACTGGCAGGCGCTGGTGGAATTGCAGCGCGAAGCCCTGGCACTGGAAGCCCGCGAGCCGGACTTCGGCGAGCTGCTGGACTTCCTCAATCGCCTGGTGATGTCCCTGGCGGCGCTGTCGGGCTTCGCCCTGGACGACATGACCCGTGACGAAGGCTGGCGCTTTTTGATGATTGGCCGGCGCATCGAGCGCCTGCAGTTTCTCAGCAGCAGCCTGGCGGCCTTCCTGCGTAGCGCCACCGCGTTCGACCAGGCCGGGCTGGAGTGGCTGCTGGAACTGGGCAACAGCAGCATCACCTACCGTTCCCGCTACTTGGCGGTGGCGCAGTTGATTCCGGTGCTCGACCTGTTGCTGCTCGACGAACAGAACCCTCATGCGGTGCTGTTCCAGCTGAAGCTGGTGACCCGGACCCTCAATCGCTTGAACGACGAGTTCGGCGTACCGCGCGAGGCCGGTTTGCCCAAGCTGGTGGGGCGTCTGGGGCGCTTCGACCTGGGCTGCCTGGAAAACCCGCTGTTCGGCGAGGCCAGCGTGCGGGCGGCGCTTGAAGGCCTGGCCGACCTGTTGCAGGAAATCGCCGATGCCAGCGGGCAGGTCTCCGACCGCCTGGCGCTGCGGCATTTCGCCCATGTCGACGATGTCAGCCAACGAACGGTATCCGTCTGATGAGCGCTCATTACCAGATCTTCCACGATACCCATTACCACTACGACAGCCCGGTTTCCCTGGCCCAGCAGCTGGCGCACCTGTGGCCGCGAGCCTGCGCCTGGCAGCATTGCAGCCAGCAGGAACTGCTGATCAGCCCCGACCCCACCACCCGTCGCGACGAGCTGGATGTGTTCGGCAACCCACTGACCCGGCTGGCGTTCGAGCGGCCCCATGACGAGCTGCTGGTCAATGCGCAGCTGACGGTGGAGGTGCTGGCCAGGCCCACGCTGGATTTCACCCGTTCATTGCCCTGGGACGCCACCCGCAGTGCGCTGACCTACAGCAGCCGGCCGTTGTCCGCGGCCTTGATGGAGGCGTGCCGTTACCGCTTCGAGTCGCCTTATGTGCACTTGAAGAAAAGCTTCGTCGAGTTCTCCGAAAGCTGTTTCCCCGCCGGGCGTCCGTTGTTACTGGGGGTGCAAGCGTTGATGGAAAAGATCTTCAACGAGTTCACCTTCGATGCCGAAGCCACCCAGGTGGCGACGCCGCTGGTGGAAGTGCTGGAGCGGCGGCGCGGGGTCTGCCAGGACTTCGCCCACCTGATGCTGGCGTGTTTGCGTTCCCGTGGCTTGGCGGCGCGTTATGTCAGCGGCTACCTGCTGACCCAGCCGCCACCGGGGCAGCCACGCCTGATCGGCGCGGACGCTTCCCATGCCTGGGTCTCGGTGTTCTGCCCGGTGCTCGGCTGGGTGGATTTCGACCCGACCAACAACGTGCAGCCGGCGCTGGAGCACATCACCCTGGCCTGGGGCCGGGATTTTTCCGATGTCTCGCCGTTGCGCGGGGTGATTCTCGGCGGCGGCAGCCACGACCCGGAAGTGCGGGTGACGGTGATGCCGCTGAATGAACGGATCTCTCTGTAGCCGCTGCCGCAGGCTGCGCTCGGGCGCGTAGCGGCCGTGCTTTTGCGGCCACAGGAAGGTTCTTCGAACCTTATCGCAGCCTTCGGCAGCGGCTACAGGCTTTACAGGAGTTACTTATGTTCCCGGTATCGATCAAGGGCGTGCTGCAATCCCCCGAGGGGCTGGTGGTGCTGATGCTCAACGAGCGTGACGAGTGGGAGCTGCCCGGCGGGCGGATCGAGCTGGGGGAGACGGCGCCGCAATGCCTGGCGCGGGAGATCGAGGAGGAGCTGGACGTGCGGGTGGCGGTGGGCGAGCCGCTGGATTCGTACCTGTTCGAAGTCATCCCTGGCAAGCAGGTCTTTATCTCGACCTATCGCTGCCGGCTCGTGGGCGGTTTTGTACCAACCGTCAGCCACGAGCACAAGGAAATCGGCCTGTTCGCGCCGGACCGGCTACCGGCCAACTTGCCACAGGGTTATCGCGATTCGATTGTCAAAGCGTTGGGTATCCGAGGGTCGGCAACGGATGGCCGACCCCAGATCCCGAGGGCCTGATAGAGGTATCGGGCCTGGCGGGTCTCAGGCCTTGGGAGCCTGATCGTCTACTGCATCGGCGTCGTCGACGGCCACGTCGTCTTCTGTATCCGGGCTTGGTGCGCCGGCTTCTTCAGCGGCCGCTTTCTTGCGTTGCAGCTTTTCCTCTTTCTTCTGCTCCTTTGCCAGGTCTCGCTGACGTTTGGCGAAGGAGTAATTGGGTTTAGCCATGGGCGATCCTCTGGGGTCGAAGGTGAGGTTTGAGCGGCGCGTATTCTGCCCTGTATCGGAGCCCGGCGGTTAATCGGGTTTCTGCTCGGCCCATTTGGGGACTACCGTGGGTTGCCAGGCTTCCAGGGCTTGCAGCAGTTTGCGCGGCGATTCGCTCACTTGCAGCATGTCACGGTGCGGGGCGCGAACGAAGCCTTCGCCGACGATGTGATCGAGAAAACCCGTGAGCTTCTCGTAGAAGCCATTCACTTCCAGCAACCCCAGGGGCTTGGCGTGGTAACCCAACTGCCCCCAGGTCCAGACTTCGAACAATTCTTCCAGGGTACCCAGGCCGCCAGGCAGCGCGATAAAAGCGTCGCTCAACTCGGCCATGCGTGCCTTGCGGGCGTGCATGCCGTCGACCACCTCCAGGCGCGTCAGGCCCGGATGGCCGATTTCCTTGTCCTTGAGGCTCTGGGGAATGATGCCGATGACTTCGCCGCCAGCCGCCAGGGCCGCGTCGGCGACTATGCCCATCAGGCCGACGGCGCCACCGCCATAGACCAGGGTCAGCTTGCGCTCGGCCAGCTGGCGCCCGAGGGCTTCGGCGGCCTCGCGGTAGGCCGGGTTGGTGCCAGTGCTGGCACCGCAGAACACGCATACAGACGCTAAAGACATGCCTTACTCCATGGTCGGTGAGGGCCACAGAGTAATGGCTGGCCGGCCGCGCTCCAAGGGTCAATCCTCGCCGCGGGGGCTTTCATAGGTGCCGCTGGCGCCACAGGCATAGGCGGCGAGCAGGCTGCGGAACAGACTGTTGAGGTGCATGGCAGACACTCCGATAGTGATGTGCGCCGAGCATAGGTCCACGGCCGATGGCTGGCTGTTTGATTTTCTCGATCAGGCCGATAGCGCAAAGTTGTATACAATTTCTTGATGTAAATCATAGGAACTTGTGAAAAATTCAGGCAGTCTTCACCTTCATGGATTCAGATGGATTTTGTTAACCCTGCCTTGGAGATTCACCATGTTTGCCAAACTCGTTGCGGTATCCCTGCTGACACTGGCCAGCAGCCAGCTGATGGCCGCCGAATGTAAGGTCGATGTCGACTCCACCGACCAGATGTCCTTCAACACGAAGGAAATCACCATCGACAAGAGCTGCAAGACCTTCACCGTGAACCTGACCCACTCCGGCAGCCTGCCGAAGAACGTCATGGGCCATAACTGGGTATTGAGCAAAAGCGCGGACATGGCCGGTATCGCTACCGACGGCATGGCCGCCGGCATCGACAAGAACTACCTGAAAGAAGGCGACAGCCGCGTCATCGCCCACACCAAGATGATCGGCTCCGGCGAAAAAGACTCGGTGACCTTCGACGTGTCGAAGCTGACCGCTGGCGAAAGCTACGAGTTCTTCTGCTCGTTCCCGGGCCACAACTCGATGATGAAAGGCGCTGTGGTGCTGAAGTGATCGGTTGATTCCGTGTGATGAAAAAGCGCCCTGCGGGGCGCTTTTTTGTGGGCGGGCGGTTGCAGGCAAGCCTGACTCCCACACGCTTGTGTAGGAGCGAAGCTTGCTCGCGATAACGCCAGCCCGGCCAACACATAACAAAAAGCCCACCGAGGATTTCCCGCGGCGGGCTTTTGCGTCACCTCGTCACCTCAAGGCGCGAATGGCATCACGCGTTTGTGATGGGTCTTGTTGTAGGTGTTGCAGATGATCTTGAACGCCTCCTCGCGCACCGGCTGGCCATGGAGGAAGGCGTCGATCTCGGCGTAGGTCACGCCGTGGGACGCTTCGTCCGGCTTGCCGGGAGACAGGTCTTCCAGGTCGGCGGTAGGGATCTTTTCCACCAGCGACTCCGGCGCGCCGAAATGCCGGGCAATGGCCCGCACCTGATTCTTCACCAGCCCGCTCAGCGGGGCCAGGTCGCAGGCGCCGTCACCGAACTTGGTGAAGAAACCCATCACCGCTTCGGCGGCGTGGTCGGTGCCGATCACCAGGCCGTGGGCAGCGCCGGCGATGGTGTACTGCGCGACCATGCGCATGCGTGCCTTGGTGTTGCCAAGGACGAAGTCCCGGGTTACCGCCTGATGGCCTTCGAAGGCCGCCACTTCATTGGCCAGGGACTTGACCGCCGGCCCGATGTTCACGGTGTGGCGCTCGTCGGGTTCGATGAAGTCCACCGAGGCCTGGGCATCGTGCTCGTCGAACTGCACGTCGTACGGCAGGCGCACGGCGATGAAACGATAGCCCTGGTCGCCACTGCTGGCGCGCAGTTCGCGCATCGCCCGCTGGGCCAGCAGGCCCGCGGTCAGGGAGTCGACGCCACCGCTGATGCCCAGCACCAGGGCCTTGAGCCCGGAATTGAGCAGGCATTGCTGGATGAACGCGACCCGCCGGGCGACTTCTGCCTCGAGATCGGCCTGGTCCTTGAAAGGGGGTTGGACCTTGAGCTGTTCAGCAATCTCACGCTGTACGGCTTGCATGATTCACTCCTTGCTTGATGTGCCAGAAAGGGCGGCAGGTACTTGGAAAACGTGGCGCAAATAAGCGACGAAGTTGGGATCCTTGCAATGGGTCTTGCCCGCTTCGTCGGAGATCTTGGCGACGGGCTGGCCATTGCAGGCGGCCATTTTAAGCACGATGCTCATCGGCTCGACACCGGGAATATCGCACGTCAGGTTGGTGCCGATACCGAAGCTGACATTGATCCGACCGCGCAACGCACGAAAAATCTCCAGGGACTTGGGCAGCGTCAGGCTGTCGGAGAACACCAGGGTCTTGCTCATGGGCTCGATGCCCAGTTTCAGGTAATGGGCGATGGCTTTTTCCGCCCAGGCGATCGGGTCGCCCGAGTCGTGGCGCAAACCGTCGAACAGCTTGGCGAAGTACAGATCGAAATCGTTGAGGAAGGCGTCGGTGGTGATGCAGTCGGTCAGGGCGATCCCCAGCAGGCCGCGATACTCGCGGACCCAGCAGTCGAGGGCGGCGATCTGGCTGTCGATCAGCCGCGGCCCCAGTTGCTGGTGGGCCATGATCCATTCGTGGGCCATGGTGCCCAGGGGTTTCATGTCCAGCTCGCGGGACAGGTGCACGTTGCTGGTGCCGACGAAACGCCCGGGGAAGTCGTGCTTGAGCACGTTCACCACTTCTTCCTGGACCCGGTACGAGAAGCGCCGGCGGGTGCCGAAGTCGGCCACCTGCAGGTGCGACAGTTCATCGGCGCTGGCGTTGGCGCTCAGCCAGTCGAACTTGCGATACAGCTGTTCGCGCGCCTGTTCCAGGACGACTTCGCGGTAGCGATAGCGGTTACGCACCTCGCTGACGATCGCCAGCATCGGTACTTCGAACAGGATCACATGTAGCCAGGGCCCGCGCAGGCGGATGAACAGCTCGCCGTTCTCGATACCGGTATGCACATACCGCAGGTTGAAGCGAAACAGCCCGAGAAAACGCAGGAAGTCCGGTTTCAGGAAGCTGATGCGCTCGAGAAAACTCAACTGGTCGGCGCTCAGGCTCAGGTCGGCCAGGCGCTCGAACTGATAGCGGATTTCCGCCAGATAGGGGCGCAGGTCCTCGCTGTTGCGGCAGCGGAATTCCCATTCGACTTCCACATTGGGGTAGTTGTGCAGCACCGCCTGCATCATGGTCAGTTTGTAGAAGTCGGTGTCGAGCAGGTTCTGCACGATGCGATCGGCAAACACACTCTCGCTCATAACGGGAATCTCCATGCTGGCCGCGATCAAGGGCGCGGCTTTCCAGCTTGTTCAATGAAGGCAGTAGTGGCGCATATCCGCCGTGGGTTTTGCCAGTGTTTTTTGCTTGGGGACGATGTCGAGGCTGATGGCCCCATCGCGAGCAAGCTCGCTCCTACAGATTCTGCGCTGCTCTTGTAGGAGCGAGCTTGCTCGCGATGGCGTCCATTCGTCTGGCCTCTATCCCGGATCAGGCCGGCGTCGGGCTGTCGATCTGTTCCAGCATCCAGCGTACGAAGTCCCGTACCTTGGGCACTTCGGCCGCATGTTCGGGGTAGGCCAGGTAATAGGCATCGTGGCTGGGCATGGCGTAGTCCCATGCCAGCACCAGCTTGCCCTCGGCCAGTTCTTCTTCCACCAGGAACCGCGGCAGCAGAGCCACGCCGCAGCCGACCTGGGCGGCCCGGATGCACATGTAGAAGGTTTCGAAGCGCGGGCCGTGATAGCTGTGCTCGGTGTGGTAACCCTGGCTGTCGAACCAGTCATGCCAGGCCTGCGGCCGCGAGGCCAGTTGCAGCAGCACCAGCTCGGCCAGCTGCGTCGGGTCGGTGAACGGCTTGTCCGGCAGGCTGCCGGGGGCGCAGACCGCCACCAGCTCTTCGCCGAACAGCTTCAGGCACTCGGTGCCGGGGCGCGAACCCTGGCCGAAGTAGAACGCCATGTCGCTGCGGCCCTGCAGCAGGTCGTCGGCTTCCTGCTCGTTGCACAGGTCCAGGTGGATCTGCGGGTGGCGCAGGCGCCAGCCCTTGAGGCGCGGCACCAGCCAGCGCGCGCCGAAGGTCGATGGGGTGGACACCCGCAGGACTTCGGTTTCGCCACCGTAGGAGCGCAGGTAGTGGGTCGACATCTCGATCTGCGAGAGGATCTTGCGCACTTCCACCAAGTACAGGTCGCCGGCCGGAGTCAGTTGCAGGCGCCGGCGTACCCGGCGAAACAGCAGGTGTTGCAGGAGCTCTTCCAGCTGCGCGACCTGCTTGCTGACCGCGCTCTGGGTCAGGTTCAGCTCCTCGGCGGCGCGGGTGAAGCTCAGGTGCCGGGTGACGGCCTCGAAACACTGCAGGGCGGTGATCGAGGGCAGGTAGCGTTTGTTCAGCATCGAGGGTTCCTTGTTCTTGTCCCGGCTGCGCAGCATGAATAAACGGAATGATATCTCGCCTAATCGTCGTTTGTTGGCAAGTCTCGGGCCGGCTACAACTACAGTCCTGAATGGCTGTGTCAACGGCTACGACTTTTTGCTTTCCATTTGTAAGGAGTGACCCATGGTTGCCGCATTGCTTGATCGTCTTGGTGTGAACCCGGCCCTGTATCAGTCGGGCAAGCAGCCCGTGCATTCGCCGATCGACGGCAGCCACATCGCCTCGGTGAACTGGCAGGGCGCGGCCGAGGTGGAGCAGCAGGTCAGTCGCGCGGAGCATGCGTTCGAGTTGTGGCGCAAGGTGCCTGCACCGCGTCGCGGCGAGCTGGTGCGCCAGTTCGGCGAAGTGCTGCGCGAATACAAGGCCGACCTCGGTGAGCTGGTGTCCTGGGAAGCCGGCAAGATCACCCAGGAAGGCCTGGGCGAAGTGCAGGAAATGATCGACATCTGCGACTTCGCGGTCGGCCTGTCACGCCAGCTGTACGGCCTGACGATCGCCTCCGAGCGCCCGGGCCACCACATGCGCGAAACCTGGCACCCGCTGGGCATCGTCGGGGTGATCAGCGCGTTCAACTTCCCGGTCGCGGTCTGGGCCTGGAACACCACCCTGGCGCTGGTCTGCGGCAACCCGGTGATCTGGAAACCCTCGGAAAAGACCCCGTTGACCGCCCTGGCCTGCCAGGCGCTGTTCGAGCGCGTGCTGAAGAACTTCAGCGATGCCCCCGAGTACCTGAGCCAGGTGATCATCGGCGGGCGCGACGCCGGCGAAGCGCTGGTGGACGACCCGCGCGTGGCCCTGATCAGCGCCACCGGCAGCACCCGCATGGGCCGCGAAGTGGCGCCGAAAGTCGCCGCGCGTTTCGCCCGCAGCATCCTCGAGCTGGGCGGCAACAACGCGATGATCCTGGGGCCGAGCGCCGATCTGGACATGGCCGTGCGCGCCATCCTGTTCAGCGCCGTCGGTACCGCTGGCCAGCGCTGCACGACGTTGCGCCGGCTGATTGCCCATGAATCGGTGAAGGATGAAATCGTCACCCGCCTCAAGGCCGCCTATTCCAAGGTGCGCATCGGCCATCCGCTACAAGGCAACCTGGTCGGTCCGCTGATCGACAAGCACAGCTTTGACAACATGCAGGATGCGCTGGAGCAGGCCCTGAGCGAGGGAGGCCGGGTGTTCGGCGGCAAGCGCCAGCTGGAAGACCAGTTCCCCAACGCCTATTACGTGTCGCCGGCGATTGTCGAAATGCCGGAGCAGAGCGACGTGGTGTGCAGCGAGACCTTCGCACCGATTCTCTACGTGGTGGGCTACAGCGATTTCGCCGAAGCGCTGCGCCTGAACAACGCCGTGCCGCAAGGCCTGTCGTCCTGCATCTTCACCACCGATGTGCGTGAGGCCGAGCAGTTCATGTCGGCGGTGGGCAGCGACTGCGGCATCGCCAACGTCAACATCGGCCCGAGCGGAGCGGAGATCGGCGGCGCCTTCGGTGGCGAGAAAGAAACCGGCGGCGGCCGCGAATCCGGCTCCGATGCCTGGCGCGCCTATATGCGCCGGCAGACCAACACCGTGAATTACTCGCTGGAGTTGCCATTGGCGCAGGGTATTACCTTCGATTGATCGACCCGATCGCGCCCGCCTGCCGGGCGCTGTAGCCGCTGCCGAAGGAGCTTGGTTCCCGATCTCCTGTCGGGCCTATGGCGGTCTTCAGGTCGCCGCGACCGTGCCGGTCGATCGCAGCCTGCGGCAGCGGCTACAGGGGAGGTGCTGGTTCATGGTCTGTGGTTCGTTGATTTCGGAGTCTGGCAATGCCGTTACGCGAAGAATGCCTGTGGGAAAAACTGACGCCGCAAAGGCCTGACAATACCGCGCTCAAGGGCGAGGTCAGGGTGGATGTCTGCGTGATCGGCGCGGGTTTTACCGGCCTGTCGGCCGCCGTGCACCTGCTGGAGCAGGGCAAGAGGGTTTGTGTACTGGAAGCCCATCGCACCGGTCACGGTGGTTCGGGGCGCAACGTGGGGCTGGTGAATGCCGGGATGTGGATCCCGCCGGACGAGATCGAGGCCGGTTTCGGCGAGGCGGTCGGCAGCCAGCTCAACCGCATGCTGGGGGCGGCGCCGGCCCTGGTGTTCAGCCTGATCGACAAATACCGCATCGATTGCCAGCTGCGCCGCGAAGGCACCCTGCACATGGCGCACAACGCCCGGGGCGAAGCCGACCTGCGCAGCCGGGAAACCCAGTGGAAGCGCCGGGGCGCGCCGGTCGAGCTGTTGACCGGCGCGGCCTGTGAAACCGCCACCGGCACCAGGAAGATCGCCGCAGCCTTGCTCGATCGCCGGGCCGGTACGGTCAATCCGATGGCCTATGTCAGTGGCCTGGCCAAGGCCGCGGTCGACCTGGGTGGCCAACTGTTCGACCATTCGCCGGTGACCCGTCTCGAACGCCAGGGCCAGCGCTGGTCGGTGCAGACCGCCCAGGGCTCGGTGCTGGCCGAGCAGGTGGTGATTGCCTCCAATGCCTACACCGAGGGCGACTGGACCGAATTGCGGCGCAATTTTTTCCCCGGTTACTACTATCAGGTCGCCTCCAGGCCGCTGACCGAGGAAGCTGCGCAGCGGATCCTGCCGGGTGGCCAGGGTTCCTGGGATACCCGCCAGGTGCTCAGCAGCATTCGCCGGGACGCCGACGGCCGCCTGCTGCTGGGCAGCCTGGGCAATGGCAACCAGAAGCCGGCCTGGTTTCTCAAGGCCTGGGCCGACCGGGTACAACAGCACTATTTCCCTTACCTGAAAACGGTGGAGTGGGAGTGCACCTGGACCGGTTGCATCGCCTTTACCCCCGATCACCTGATGCGTCTGTTCGAGCCGGCGCCCGGTCTGGTGGCGGTCACCGGCTACAACGGCCGGGGCGTGACCACCGGCACCGTGGTCGGCAAGGCGTTCGCCGATTACCTGTGTAACGGAAATCCTCAGGCCTTGCCGATTCCCTTCGCCCCCATGCAGCCCCTGGCCGGCGTGGGCTTGCGCAGTTGCCTGTACGAGGCCGGGTTCTCCCTGTATCACGCGGGCCAGTGCCTGCGGATCGTTATCTGACGGAGGAAATATGTTGCCGGGTGCGGCGCTTTTCGGCGCAGCGACTAGCCTGTAGTGGTGCGGGGCGTAGCAGTCCTGCACCAGTAGTGTGCAGTTCGGTTACGCAGGCTGTTACAGGCTGGTTGCACGTTGATTTGCGCCGCGGTTGCAATGATGGCGCAGTCGGGTTGCGCCTGATGTTTTGTAAGGTTTCACCTTCCGCGGTTTAGACGGTTGCACGCCCAATAAAAAAGGGCTCGAAACAGTCGAAATAACAATAAAAGAGCGACTTTTTTCAGAATAAAAAACCAATGGCACGGCCCTTGCTCTGAGCATTCGGTGAAGTCGCAGTGCCAACTAAAAAAACCTTGGAGCACCACCTCATGTCCCAGACGTTTTACAAGAAAGGCTTTCTGGCCCTCGCAGTGGCAGCTGCGTTGGGTGTTTCTGCGTTTGCTCAGGCCGACCTCAAGATCGGCGTAGCGGGTCCCATGACAGGCGCCAACGCGGCATTTGGCGAGCAGTACATGAAGGGTGCACAGGCAGCGGCTGACGAGATCAACGCCAAGGGCGGCGTCAACGGCGAGAAGATCGTCCTGGTCAAAGGCGACGACGCCTGTGAACCGAAACAGGCCGTGGCCGTGGCCAACCGCCTGGTGGACCAGGACAAGGTGGCCGGTGTGGTCGGTCACTTCTGCTCGTCGTCGACCATTCCGGCTTCTGAGGTTTACAGCGATGCGGGCGTGATCGCCATCACCCCGGGCTCCACCAACCCACAGGTCACCGAGCGCGGCCTCTCCGCCATGTTCCGCATGTGCGGGCGTGACGACCAGCAGGGCATCGTCGCCGGCGACTACATCGTCGACGTGCTCAAGGGCAAGAAAGTCGTGGTCCTGCACGACAAGGACACCTACGGCCAGGGCCTGGCGGATGCCACCAAGGCCCAGTTGAGCAAGCGCGGCGTGACGCCTGTGCTGTACGAAGGCCTGACCCGCGGCGAGAAAGACTTCAGCGCCGTGGTCACCAAGATCCGCGCCGCCGGTGCCGATGTCGTCTACTTCGGCGGCCTGCACCCGGAAGCCGGTCCGCTGGTACGCCAGATGCGCGAGCAGGGCCTCAAAGACGTCAAGTTCATGTCCGACGACGGTATCGTCACCGACGAACTGGTGACCACCGCTGGCGGTCCGCAATACGTCGATGGAGTGTACATGACCTTCGGCGCCGACCCGCGCCTGCTGCCGGACAGCAAGACCGTGGTCGACGCTTTCCGCAAGGCCGGCACCGAGCCTGAAGGCTACACCCTGTACGCCTACGCGTCGGTCCAGGCACTGGCTGCCGGCTTCGGCGGGGCCAAGTCCAACAAGGGCGAGGACGCCGCCAAGTGGCTCAAGGCCAACCCGGTGAAAACCGTGATGGGCGAGAAGACCTGGGATGCCAAGGGCGACCTGAAAGTCTCCGACTACGTGGTTTACCAGTGGGACAAGGACGGCAAATACCACCAGCTGGAAAAACAGAAGTGACATGAGCGTCTGGGCAGGCCGGCCCTTCCTCCAGGGGAGGGCGCAGGCCTGCTGCATGCGTGTCCGTGCAGTACCTGTCTTTTCTCGTAGAGCTGCACAACTGTCGTGTTGCGCGGGTGGTTGAACCCCAGGCCGTCGTATCCGCTGTGTGCAGTCTCTCAAATGCGTGAGATTGCGTTATGGATGGTATTTTCCTGCAGCAACTGATCAATGGACTGACCCTCGGGTCCGTCTATGGTCTGATCGCCATCGGCTACACAATGGTCTATGGCATCATCGGCATGATCAACTTCTCCCACGGCGAGGTTTACATGATTTCCGCTTACCTCGCGGCAATCAGTCTGGCTCTGCTGGCCTACTTCGGCATCGAATCCTTCCCGCTACTCATTCTCGGTACCCTGGTCTTCACCGTCGTCGTGACGGGGATCTATGGCTGGGTCATCGAGCGCGTCGCCTACAAACCCCTGCGTAACTCCACCCGCCTGGCGCCGCTGATCAGCGCCATCGGTATCTCGCTGATCCTGCAGAACTACGCGCAGATCAGCCAGGGCGCCAAGCAACAAGGTGTACCGACGCTGCTGGCCGGCGCCTGGAAGGTCGATATCGGCACCGGTTTCGTCCAGCTCACCTACACCAAGATCTTCATCCTGGTGGCGGCATTCGCCGGCATGGCCGTGCTCACCTACATCATCAAGTACACCAAGCTCGGCCGCATGTGCCGCGCCACCCAGCAAGACCGCAAGATGGCCTCGATCCTCGGGATCAACACCGACCGGGTGATTTCCTACGTGTTCATCATCGGCGCCGCCATGGCGGCGCTGGCGGGCGTACTGATCACCATGAACTACGGCACGTTCGACTTCTATGCCGGCTTCATCATCGGCATCAAGGCGTTCACCGCGGCGGTACTCGGCGGCATCGGCTCGCTGCCGGGCGCGATGCTCGGCGGGATCATCCTCGGGATCTCCGAGTCGCTGTTCTCCGGTCTGATCAACTCCGACTACAAAGACGTGTTCAGTTTCTCGCTGCTGGTGCTGATTCTGATCTTCCGTCCCCAAGGCCTGCTGGGTCGCCCACTCGTGGCGAAGGTATAAGTATGTCTGCTGCCAATAAACCGATTGATATCAAAAAGAGCCTCATCGACGCCGTACTGGCCGGGCTGATCTCGCTGATCGTGTTCGGTCCTATCGTGGGCGTGGTACTCGAGGGCTACAGCTTCAACCTGCAACCGGCCCGCGTCGGCTGGCTGGTGGCGATCGTGATGGTCGGCCGTTTCGCCTTGAGCCTGTTCTTGCAGACGCCCAAGGGGTTGAAGATCCTCCAGGGTTTCGAAAGCACCGGTTCCGGTGTGCATGTGCGGGCGCCGGACTACAAGTCGCGGCTGCGCTGGATCATCCCGGCGCTGATCGTGATCGCCATCGTCTTCCCGTTCTTCGCCAACAAGTACCTGCTGACCGTGGTCATCCTCGGCCTGATCTACGTGCTGCTCGGCCTCGGGCTGAACATCGTGGTCGGCCTGGCCGGGCTGCTCGACCTGGGGTACGTGGCGTTCTACGCCATCGGTGCCTACGGCCTGGCGCTGGGTTATCAGTACCTCGGCCTGGGCTTCTGGACCGTGCTGCCCCTGGCGGCCCTCGCCGCGGCGCTGGCGGGATGCATACTCGGCTTCCCGGTGTTGCGCATGCACGGTGACTACCTGGCCATCGTGACCCTGGGCTTTGGCGAGATCATCCGCCTGATCCTCAACAACTGGCTGTCCTTCACCGGCGGCCCGAACGGCATGCCAGTGCCGTCGCCGACCATCTTCGGCCTGGAGTTCGGACGGCGGGCGAAGGATGGCGGGGTGCCGTTCCATGAGTTCTTCGGCCTGGAATACAACCCCAACCTGAAGTTCCTGTTCATCTACATCGTGCTGTTCATCGTGGTGCTGCTGGTGCTCTACATCAAGCACCGCCTGACCCGCATGCCGGTCGGACGGGCCTGGGAAGCCTTGCGCGAAGACGAGATCGCCTGCCGCGCCATGGGCCTGAACCATGTGCTGGTGAAACTCTCGGCCTTCACCATCGGTGCTTCCACCGCCGGCTTGGCCGGGGTGTTCTTCGCCAGCTACCAGGGCTTCGTCAACCCCTCGTCCTTCACCTTCTTCGAGTCGGCGCTGATCCTGGCCATCGTGGTCCTGGGCGGCATGGGGTCGACCGTGGGCGTGGTGATCGCGGCGTTCGTGCTCACCGTGGCGCCGGAGCTGCTGCGCAGCTTCTCCGAGTACCGGGTGCTGCTGTTTGGCATTCTCATGGTGTTAATGATGATCTGGCGGCCGCGAGGCCTGATTCGTATCAGCCGTACCGGGGTGACCCCGCGTAAAGGTGCCTTGGTCGAGAGGAGCGTGCCATGAGCGATGAAGTCATTCTCAAGGTAGAGAACCTGATGATGCACTTCGGTGGCATCAAGGCCCTGAGCGACGTCAGCCTGGAGGTCAAGCGCAACTCCATCTTCGCCCTGATCGGCCCCAACGGCGCCGGCAAGACCACGGTGTTCAACTGCCTGACCGGTTTCTACAAGGCCACGGGCGGGCACATCGCCCTCAATACCCGGGGCAAGCCGACCAACGTCATCAAGCTGCTGGGCGAGCCGTTCCGGGTGACCGACTTCGTGTCGCCCAAGCGCTTTGCCAGCCGGCTGTTCTACAAGATGTTCGGCGGTACCCACCTGGTGAACCGGGCGGGCCTGGCGCGGACCTTCCAGAACATTCGCCTGTTCAGGGAAATGTCGGTGCTGGAGAACCTGCTGGTGGCCCAGCACATGTGGGTCAACCGCAACCTGGTGGCCGGCATCCTCAATACCAAGGGTTACCAGAAGGCTGAAAGCGACGCCCTGGACCACGCCTTCTACTGGCTGGAGGTGGTGGACCTGGTGGACTGCGCCAACCGCCTGGCCGGCGAGTTGTCCTACGGCCAGCAACGCCGCCTGGAAATCGCCCGCGCCATGTGCACCCGGCCGCAGATCATCTGCCTCGACGAACCGGCCGCCGGCCTCAACCCCCAGGAAACCGAAGCGCTCAGCGCGATGATCCGGCTGCTGCGCGACGAGCACGACCTGACCGTGGTGCTGATCGAACATGACATGGGCATGGTGATGAGTATTTCCGACCATATCGTGGTGCTCGACCACGGCAACGTGATCGCCGAGGGCGGGCCCGAAGCGATCCGCAACGACCCGAAAGTGATTGCCGCCTACCTGGGTGCGGACGAAGAGGAACTGGTATGACGACTGCGCCTATCCTCGAACTCAAGGACCTGGACGTGTACTACGGGCCGATCCAGGCCCTGAAGAAAGTCTCGCTGCACATCAACGAAGGTGAAACCGTGAGCCTGATCGGCTCCAACGGTGCCGGCAAGTCCACGCTGCTGATGTCGATTTTCGGCCAGCCGCGGGCCGAGTCCGGGCAGATCATCTATCGCGGTGTGGACATCACCCACAAGTCCTCGCACTACATCGCCTCCAACGGCATCGCCCAGTCGCCGGAAGGGCGCCGGGTGTTTCCGGACATGACGGTGGAAGAGAACCTGCTGATGGGCACCATCCCCATCGGCGACAAGTACGCCAGCGAAGACATGCAGCGCATGTTCGAACTGTTCCCGCGGCTCAAGGAACGTCGGACCCAGCGGGCCATGACCATGTCCGGCGGCGAGCAGCAGATGCTCGCCATCGCCCGCGCGCTGATGAGCCGTCCCAAGCTGCTGTTGCTGGACGAACCGAGCCTGGGGCTGGCGCCGATCGTGGTGAAGCAGATCTTCGCCACCCTGCGCGAGCTGGCCTCCACCGGCATGACCATCTTCCTGGTCGAGCAGAACGCCAACCACGCGTTGAAGCTGTCGGACCGCGCTTATGTGATGGTCAACGGCGAGATCCGCCTGAGCGGCACCGGCCAGGAACTGCTGGTCAACGAGGAGGTGCGTAACGCGTATCTGGGCGGTCACTGAGCCTGAGTGCCGTGGATAAGACATGCCCCGCCGGTTCGCGCCGCCGGGGCATTTTTTATCCACATCCCGATGGTGCCTCGCTCCCGTAGGAGCAGCCGGTCGATGCTCGATTGCTCGCGATCAGCTCATCGCGTGAGTTCGGTATACCGCGTTATCGTTCATCGCGGGCAAGCCTTGCTCCTACAGAAGCCGGCGGCGGTGGATGACCTTGTCCACAGCAGAAAACGCAAATTGTGGAAAACATTCTGCGCAAGCTGGCAAAGCGCGGCATAAAGACGCTGCAAATAGTTGTTTTGCCAAGGTTTTGACTTGTCCCCGTTTGCTGTGGAACTGGCTGTGGGTAACGTGGGAGTAGCTGGCTGGACGCCTTGAATGGCGTGGCCTGCAGGCTGGCGATCGTTTTTTGATCAGGCGTTTTTGCCGGACCATGAGCGGCCGTTGTCAACCTTTTTATTGTCGCAGGCAAAGGGCGAAAATACCCTGGACAAGCCTGTGGATAAGTCTGTGATTAAACTCTGGAAAGACTCGCCGAGGCAGCGTCGTTACTGGCTTGAAGCCATCCCTTGCCTGACCGTTCGGCCGCCTATATCGGCCGGGGCTGCATGGACGCGATGCCCAGGTCAAGCAAAAAACTTTCTAAAACCGTCTGCAGCCCCTGTGGATAGCGGCTTGCGGACTTTTGCACTTGCCCCCAAAGACTGTGGAGCGTCCTGTGGATAAGGTGCGTGCATGTGGCTGCGGGCCAGGAAAACTGGGGCTTTGCTGGTGTTGGTTGTTTTTTGTACAGTTGCGTCTCTGTAGCCGCTGCCGAAGGCTGCGATAAGGCCCGGAGGGCCTTTCAACGATCTTGAAGAGCACGCCCTCTTCGAACGGAATGCCGCCCAGACCGATCGCAGCCTTCGGCAGCGGCTACAGGGGAGGCTGATAGCCGGGCTCGCACAACCTCCGGTTGCCGCTGCGATTCAGGCCGGGCATGCTGCGAAACGATTTTTCATTTCCACGGCGGTTCGACGCCCAGCAAGGAGAACACCATGACTTCCACCCTGTTTATTACCGGCGCGACCTCCGGTTTTGGCGAAGCCTGTGCCCGTCGTTTTGCCGAGGCCGGCTGGTCGCTGGTGCTGACCGGGCGCCGCGAAGAGCGTCTCGACGCCCTGTGCGCCGAGCTGTCGAAGCAGACCGAGGTGCATGGCCTGGTGCTCGATGTGCGGGACCGCAAGGCCATGGAAGAAGCGATCGCCAACCTGCCGCCGTCCTTCGCCAAGCTGCGCGGGCTGATCAACAATGCCGGCCTGGCCCTGGGGGTCGACCCGGCGCCCAAGTGCGACCTGGACGACTGGGACACCATGGTCGACACCAACATCAAGGGGCTGATGTACAGCACCCGCCTGCTGCTGCCACGGCTGATCGCCCATGGCCGTGGCGCCGGCATCGTCAACCTCGGCTCCATCGCCGGTAACTACCCGTATCCGGGCAGCCACGTGTATGGCGCGAGCAAGGCGTTCGTCAAACAGTTCTCCCTGAACCTGCGTTGCGACCTGCAAGGCACCGGTGTGCGGGTGACCAACATCGAGCCGGGCCTGTGCGAAAGCGAGTTCTCCCTGGTGCGCTTCAAGGGCGACCAGGAGCGCTACGACGCCACCTACGCCGGTGCCGAGCCGATCCAGCCGCAGGACATCGCCGACACCATCTTCTGGGTGCTCAACACCCCGGCCCACGTCAATATCAACAGCCTGGAACTGATGCCGGTGAGCCAGACCTGGGCCGGCTTCGCCATCGAGCGCAACGCCAAGGGCTGAATGCTCCGCCTGTAGCCGCTACCGTAGGCTGCGATGGTCCGGGCCACGTTGGTCGCAGGACCTTCAGCGATCTTGAGTCCTGCGACCGGTTTCCGGTCGATCGCAGCCTGCGGCAGCGGCTACACTCCGCGTGCCGATGCGTTTGGCAACACAGCCGTTCAGGCCTGAATCAGCCCGCACAAGGTAGACTCCCGCTCCGCAACCCACCGCAGCCTTGCATCAAGGCCGCGAATTCAAAGGTTCTCGAGGAGGAAATGTGAGTAACCGAGGTGAGCAGGTACTGCTCAAACAATCGACCGTCCTGATGTTCGCCGTGGCGATCGCCGCTATCGTCACGGGTTTTTTTTCCGGTTCCCAATCGATTCTGTTCGATGGTTTTTTTTCGCTGATCGCGACCGTCATCAAGGTCCTGATGCTGATCACCGCCAAGCTGATCGCCAAGGAAAGTAACCAGCGCTTTCAGTTCGGCTTCTGGCACCTGGAACCGATGGTGCTGCTGATTGAAGGCAGCTTTTTGTTGCTGATTGCGATCTACGCCTTCCTCAGCGGTATGTTCGGCATCATCAACGGTGGCCGCGAGATCGAACTGGGCCTGGTGATCCCTTTTGCGATGGTGCTTAGCGTCGTCTGTTTCGCCTATTTCTTCTACGTCCGTTATCGCAATCGCACGTTGAAATCCTCGTTGATCCAGTTCGACAACGTCAGCTGGTTGGTGGACGCGATGCTCTCGGTCGGCTTGCTGGTGAGCTTTCTCATCGCGTTGCTGCTCAAGACCCAGGGTTATGGCCAGTGGGCCGCTTACGTCGACCCGTCGATCCTGATCCTGCTGGCCCTGAGCATGCTCGCGCCGGCCTTCAATATTCTCAAGCCAGCGTTACGCGATGTACTGGGAATTGTCCCGGACCAACTGGATGACAAGGTTCGCCAAGTGATGGACGAGGCGAAAGTCGAGCACGGCTTTGCCGACTATGTCTCGTATGTGCAGAAGCACGGACGGGCGCGGTTCATCGAGATTCACATCGTGCTGCCGCAGGACTATCCATTGCAGGGCGTGGCGACGCTGGACACGCTGCGCGAGGAGATATCCACACAGCTCGGCAAGGCGGATGCGGCGCGCTGGCTGACCATCAGCTTTACCGGTGATCGCAAGTGGATTGCCTGAGGCCTTCCTGAACGCAGGCGCACAATCGCGGGCTTCGCTCCTACACAGGCATGCCCGTTTTTCTGTAGGAGCGAAGCTTGCTCGCGATAGCGATGTAAAGATCAGCCGAAGTATTCAGCCAGGCCGAGATAACAGGTCGCCAGGTGATAAGGCGTGGTCGACGGCATGTCCCGACGGCTGAGTACGCCATGGGCGTCCAGGCATTCGTTCCAGCCCTTGGCATGCAGGAAGTGTCGTTGCAGCGCCCGCAACTGGTGCTGCAGGCGTTCGGCGCGGTCCTGGCGCAAGGTCAGGGCGCGCAGGTATTCGGCCTGGGCCCAGATGCGTTGGGTGGGGTCGAGCACATCGCCATCGATGCTCAGCATCCCGCTCACCGCGCCGCTGGAGTTATCCACACCAACCTGCTCGGCATAGGCGAAGGCCCGCTCCAGCGAGGCGTGCAGCGGGCAGCCGTGCAGCAAGGCCGAGGATTGCAGCAGGAAGAACCATTCGAACTGGTGCCCCGGCTCGAACCAGTTATCCACAGCCCCCAGCGGTTTTTCCATCATCAGCCCATGCCGTGGCTCGATGAAGCGCTGCTGCATGGCCGTGCACAGGGCCAGCAGTGCGCCTTGCACGGCGGCGTCGTCACGCACGGCCAGGGTGGCGAGGAAGGCTTCGGCCAGGTGCATCAGCGGGTTCTGCAAGGGGCCGGAGGCCAGGGGCGACCAGTCTTCGGCGAGGACCGCTTCGTACAGGCCATCGCCGCTGGCAAAACGTTCGGCCACCACTTTCAGCGCGGCATTGAGCACCGATTCCACCAGCGGCTCGCGGACCCTGGCCCAGTAATGGGCGCAGGCAAAGACGATGAAGGCGTGGGTGTAGAGGTCCTTGCGCCTGTCCAGCGGCGCGCCCTGGGCATCGATGCTGTAGAACCAGCCACCGTGCTCGGCGTCGTGGAAGTGCCGTTGCAGGGAGCGGAACAGCGCCGCGGCGCGCTCTTCGGCAAGCGGTGTACGGCCATCGCCGATCAGGCTGGAAAACAGGTACAGCTGCCGGGCGCAGGCCATGGCCCGATAACGCTGAGGCGGCAGCGGGGCATGCTCGGCGTCCAGCGCCTCGAAGGGCAACGCCAGCTCCGGATTCCAGCCCGGCCCCTGCCAGAGCGGCACGATCACGCTGTGGAAATGCTGTTGCACGGCCGTAAACAGGGCGGTCGATTCAGACGGGGAAGTGGGGCTGGAAACATCGGGCATTGGCTGGCGTCGTCACGGCAGGGTGGAATGCGCGACATGGTAGCAGAGAAGGCCCCGGGGATCGTGGTTGGGCCGGAGCCCTTAATCGCGAGCAAGCTCGCTCCTACAGTGGCGGCGTTGTTCCTGTAGGAGCGAGCTTGCTCGCGAAAATAAGCCTCAAACGACGCGCATCAGCCGGCCAGCAACCACACGCCCGTCGCGGCGGACGCCGCGCCCGCCAGGCGCACCAGCGGCGCAGCGGCCTGTGGCAGGAGCCGGACCACGGCATAACCGGCCGCGTGCAGTGCCGCGGTGGCGGCGACGAAGCCTGCGGCATAGGTCCAGGGGCTGGACATGTCCGGCAGTTCCAGGCCGTGGGCCACGCCGTGGAACAGGGCGAACAGCGCGGTGGCGGCCACCGCCAGGCTCAACGGCGGCCGCACCGCCAGGGCCACAGCCAGGCCGAGGGCGAGGACCGAGGCGGCGATCCCGCTTTCCAGGGCCGGCAGGTTCAGCCCCGCAAAACCCAGCACGCCGCCGATCAGCATGGTGCCGACGAAGGTGCAGGGCAGTACCCAGCGCGCCGCGCCTTGCTGCTGCGCGGCCCACAGGCCGACCGCAACCATCGCCAGCAAGTGGTCGAGGCCACCGATCGGGTGGCTGATACCGGCCATCAGGCCGTTGTCGCCATGGCCCGGGTGAGCGAAGGCCAAAGCTGGAGTCAGCAGCAGGGCGAGGGTGCCGAGAATACGTTTGAGTGTCATGACAGGCTTCCTTGTTGAGCTTTTTTGAAAAGAGCGATCAGGCCGCGATCAGCAGTCCCTGGCGTTCGATAAAGGCGATGATTTCCTCCAGGCCCTGGCCGGTCTTCTGATTGCTGAAGACGAACGGTTTGCCGCCGCGCATGCGCTGGGTGTCGCCGTCCATCATCTCCAGCGAAGCGCCGACCAGGGGCGCCAGGTCGATCTTGTTGATCACCAGCAGGTCGGACTTGCAGATGCCCGGGCCACCCTTGCGCGGTAGCTTGTCGCCCGCCGACACGTCGATCACGTAGATGGTCAGGTCGGACAGCTCGGGGCTGAAGGTCGCCGACAGGTTGTCGCCGCCGGACTCCACCAGAATCAGGTCAAGGCCGGGAAAACGCCGGTTCAACTGATCCACCGCTTCGAGGTTGATCGAGGCGTCTTCGCGAATCGCCGTGTGCGGGCAGCCGCCGGTTTCCACGCCGATGATGCGCTCGGGTGCCAGGGCCTGATTGCGCACCAGGAAATCGGCGTCTTCGCGGGTGTAGATATCGTTGGTCACCACCGCCAGGTTGTAGCGTTCGCGCAGGGCCAGGCACAGGGCCAGGGTCAGGGCGGTCTTGCCGGAGCCCACCGGGCCGCCGATGCCGACGCGCAGAGGTTGTGCGTTCATGTGACTCTCCACAATAAAAGGCACCAAGTAAAAGGCGCCAAACTAAAAGCACCTAGGCTCTGTACGAAAAGTGGCTGCGCGCTGGGCGCCTTCGGCGCTACGCGGGCCATGCTGCGTTAAAAACAGGCTCGGAATGCTCATTTAGGCCCCTAAACTCCGCTTCCTCGCCTGTTTTTTTTTGCCTTGCCTGACCTTCGCTCGCCGACTTTTCGTACAGACCCTAGGAACGGAACAGGCGGCTGTACTGGCGCTCATGGGCCATGCACGCCAGGGACAGGCCGAAGGCGGCGCTGCCGTAATGTTCGGGGTCGAGGTTCGAGGCATTGCGCTGGGCCTCTTGCAGCAACGGCAACAGTTCGCTGGTCAGGCGCTGAGCAGCCTGCTGGCCCAGGGGCAGGGTTTTCATCAGCACCGCCAGCTGGTTTTCCAGCCAGCTCCACAGCCAGGCGGCCAGGGCGTCCTGCGGGCTGATCCGCCAGGCCCGCGCGGCCAGGGCCCAGCCCAGGGCCAGGTGCGGCTCGGCGATCTGCGCGAGAAAGGCGCGGGCCGGCGGATCCAGCTCCGGCAGGCCATTGAGCAACTGTTGCAGGGAATAGCCCATTTGCCGGCTTTCCTGGTGCAGCTCGCGGGTTTCGCGGCTGGCGCGATGTTCCTGGCACAGCTGCAGCAATTGCGCCCAGTCCTCGTCCGCGGCCGCCTGACAATGAGCCAGCAACAACGGTGCTTCGAAGCGCGCCAGGTTGAGCAGCAACTGGTCGCCGATCCAGCGTCGGGCGCTGTGCGGGTCGTTGACCCTGGCCTGTTCCACGGCCATTTCCAGGCCCTGGGAATAGCTGTAGCCGCCAATCGGCAGTTGTGGGCTGGCCAGGCGCAGCAGGGCCCAGGCCGGATTCATGGGCGCACGCCGAACTGGTGCAACCGCGGCGCGTAGTTGAAGTCCTCGTCGCCGTGGCGGGAATGATGATGGCCGCCGCCGTAGGCGCCGTGTTCCGGCTGGAACGGCGCCTCGATGGTTTCGGTATTGGCGCTGAGCTGTTCGAGCATGGCCTTGAGCACATAGTCGTCGAGCAGGCGCAGCCAGCCATCGCCGACTTGCAGGGCGACGTGGCGGTTGCCCAGGTGGTAGGCGGCGCGGGTCAGTTCGAAGGCATTGCGGCAGGTGACATGCAACAGGGTTTCCGGACGCGCGCAAACCCGCACGATCCGGCCGTCTTCGGCTTGCAGGCATTCGCCGTCGTGCAGCGGCGACTGGCCACGCTCCAGAAACAGCCCGACGTCCTCACCGTCGGCACTAAAACAGCGCAAGCGGCTTTTGCTGCGGGCTTCGAAGGTCAGGTGCAACTCGGCGGACCAGTCGGGTTGCGGCGCGATTCTGCGATGAATCACCAGCATTGGAAGGTTTCCAGCTATGAGCGATGCAGGGTGTAGAGCAAGTGCCTTGCCAATCGCCCGGTCTGATCGGAAACGGGTGGAAAGCGCCTGAAAATGGGGCAGGCTTCTGTTTTATTTTGTTACAAATTCAGGGTGTGCGCTGATTTATAGCACTGACTTGGTGCGCTGTGCTGTTTTTTGATGCGCGGCGAAGCGCCGCTCTGGCGCGAGCCATGGCGGGCAGATGAGGCGGTGGAGGAGGTTGTGCGGTTGAGCGCAGCGGCGGGGGTTATTCGGTGCTGCCCAGCCCTTGCCAATGCTTGAGGCCGATAAAGATGAAACGCAGCTGCTGGGTGATTTTCGCCTGGGGCGTGAGGTGCTCGGGCAGGGCTTGCGCAGGCGGATCGATGATGTCCGGCAAGGTGGCGAACACGCTTTTGACGATCAGGTCGGCCATCACCGTCAAGTCGGCGATGTTCAGGTGTTGCAGTTTGGGCATCAGGGTCAGGTCGGCCGCCAGGTCGGCGCTGATGTTTTCCCGCAGGTTGGCGATCGCCTGGCGCACCGGCAGCGAACCGCCGTACTGCTCGCGGGCGAGGAACAGGAACTGCGAGCGGTTGGCTGCCACTACATCGAGGAAGATCCGTACCGAGGCATCGATGATGCCGCCCATGACAAATTCGTTATGGCGCACCAGGCGGATGGTTTCGCGGAAGGTCTGGCCGACTTCGCTGACCAGTACCAGGCCGAGTTGGTCCATATCGTCGAAATGCCGGTAGAAACCGGTCGGCACTATGCCGGCGGTTTTCGCCACTTCGCGCAGGCTCAGGCTGCCGAATCCGCGGCCGCATTCCATCAGGTGGCGGGCAGCGTCCATCAGAGCGTTGCGAGTCTGTTGTTTCTGTTCGGCGCGGGGCAGCATCGGCGGGCTGGTTTTCTGATCAAGAGAGCGGCGCACTCTAGCAAATCAACTTTGCCGGCGTCGAACCTGGTGGGGGCGGTGGGTTGAAGGCGAGACCTGGATCGGAGCGGTGGACGCAGAAAAAAACGGCGCGGCTCAGGAAAAAACAAAGCCCGATCCAGGGACCGGGCTTTTCTGTAGAGGCATCATAGGCTTGACTCACAGCTGGGTTGCGTTAGGCCAAACGGTCGTTGCCGTCTTAAACCAGACCTTTCTCTTCCAGGCGATCACGGCCGCCTTCGGCTACAGCCTGGCCCAGGGGAGTGCGATCGAAGCCGTCTTCAGCCAGGGTCTGGCCTTGTGGGGTACGGTCGCTACCGTCGGAAGCCAGGGTTTGGCCTTGTGGAGTGCGGTCGCTGCCGTCAGAGGCCAGGGTCTGACCTTGTGGGGTTCGGTCGCTACCGTCGGAAGCCAGGGTCTGACCTTGTGGGGTTCGGTCGCTACCGTCGGAAGCCAGGGTTTGGCCTTGTGGGGTACGGTCGCTACCGTCGGAAGCCAGGGTCTGACCTTGTGGGGTACGGTCGCTGCCATCGGAAGCCAGGGTCTGGGTGAATACCGAGGTGCTGGCTTTGGCTTGTGGGGTAGCCTGTTCAGCGGCTGGCAGGGCGAAAGCATTGGCTGCCAGGATCGAGAGGGTCAGGCTAAGCAGTAATTGGCGTTTCATGATGGGTTGCTCCTTGGGAGGGCGATAAAGTGGGTACGGAGCCAATGTTACGCGCGCAAAATCGATATAAAAGTTCATAAAGACAATGGTAATAATCAACAGAATTGATTGTTCTGCCCGAGGGCTCTAGAACGGGCGTTTCCGAAGAAGGGTTTTGCACCGGGGTGGGTATTTTCGACCCATCTGCGCCTCGCAAAAGTGCGGCGGCGGTAACGCCAAGCTGGCGCTTCGGTCAGGAAAATCCGTGCTTTTGTGTCTGATTCGCGGCTTTGGGTTAAACCTGCGGGCCGTTTGTCAGTCCTAGTTTTCATGACCGGTGGATTTCAACCCCGGCAGTTCACAGGGGCGTCGTTATCCCGGCGCCCTTCAGTAGTCAGGAGCCCTGTGCATGACGCGCACTCGTAAAATTCTCGCCTGGACAGTCGGTAGCCTTTTCCTGCTGCTGGCCGTGCTGGTACTGATCATCGCGTTCTTCGATTGGAACCGGATCAAGCCGCCACTCAATGCCAAAGTCTCCGAAGAACTGCATCGCCCCTTCGCCATCAACGGCAACCTGGCGGTGATCTGGCAGCGCGAGCCCGACGAAGGCGGCTGGCGGGCCTGGGTGCCGTGGCCGCATGTGGTGGCCGAAGACCTGACCCTGGGCAACCCCGACTGGTCCAAGGCGCCGCAGATGGTCAGCCTCAAGCGCGTCGAGTTGCGCATTTCACCCCTGGCATTGCTGGCGCAGCGCGTACGCATTCCGCGTATCGACCTCACCGAGCCGAACGCGGCCCTCGAACGCCTGGCCGACGGCCGCGCCAACTGGACCTTTCAGTTCGACCCGAAAGACCCGAATGCCGAGCCCTCCAACTGGGTGGTGGACATCGGCGCCATCGGCTTCGACAAAGGCCATGTCACCCTCAATGACCAAAGCCTGAAAACCCGCCTCGACCTGCTGATCGACCCGTTGGGCAAGCCGATTCCGTTCAGCGACATCGTCGGCGACAAGGCAGCGAAGAAAGCCGAAGAGAAAGGCGCAGCTCCCCAGTCCTATGCCTTTGCCTTCAAGGCCAAGGGGCAATATCACGGCCAGGCGCTCGCCGGCTCCGGCAAGATCGGCGGCTTGCTGGCGCTGCAGGACGCGAGCAAGCCATTTCCGCTGCAGGTCCAGGCAACGATCGGCGATACCCGTGTCGAACTGGCCGGCACCCTGACCGACCCGCTCAACCTCGGCGCCCTGGATCTGCGCATGAAGCTCGCCGGCACCAGCCTGGGCAACCTGTACCCGCTGACTGGCGTGACCCTGCCGGACTCGCCGGCCTATGCCACCGATGGCCACCTGACCGCGCAGTTGCGCGACCCGGCCGGGGCGAAGTTCCAGTACCAGGATTTCAACGGCAAGATCGGCGACAGCGACATTCACGGCAACCTGACCTATGTCGCCAGCCAGCCGCGGCCCAAGCTGACCGGCGCGCTGGTGTCCAATCAGTTGCTGTTCAGCGATCTGGCGCCGCTGATCGGCGCCGACTCCAACGCCGAGCAGAAGGCCCGGGGCGGCGACAGCAAGCAGCCGGCGGACAAGGTGTTGCCGGTGGAAGAGTTCCGCACCGAGCGCTGGCGCGACATGGACGCCGATGTCGAGTTCACCGGCAAGCGCATCGTCCACAGCGCCGATTTGCCCTTCAGCGACCTGTACACCCACCTGGTGCTCGACGACGGGCGCCTGAGCCTGGAGCCGCTGCGTTTCGGCGTGGCCGGCGGCAAGCTGGATGCGCAGATTCGCCTCAACGGCCAGGCCACGCCGCTGGAAGGCCGGGCCAAGCTGACCGCGCGCAACTTCAAGCTCAAGCAGCTGTTCCCGACCTTCGAGCCGATGAAAACCAGCTTCGGCGAACTCAATGGCGATGCCGATATCGCCGGGCGCGGCAATTCGGTGGCGGCCCTGCTCGGCAGCGCCAATGGCGAGCTGAAGATGCTGATCAACGACGGCGCCATCAGCCGCAGCCTGATGGAGATCGCCGGGCTCAACGTCGGCAACTATGTGATCGGCAAGATGTTTGGCGACAAGGAAGTGAAGATCAATTGCGCCGCCGCCGACTTCGGCATCAAGACCGGCCTGGCCACCAGCCGCCTGTTCGTGTTCGATACCGAGAACGCGATCGTCTACATCGACGGCACCGCGAACATGGCCAGCGAGCAACTGGACCTGACCATCACCCCGGAATCCAAGGGCCTGCGTCTGTTCTCCCTGCGCTCGCCGCTCTATGTGCAAGGCAAGTTCATCAAGCCGGAGGCTGGGGTCAAGGCCGTGCCGCTGATGTTGCGCGGCGCGGGCATGGTGGCGCTGGGGGTGATCGCCGGGCCGGCGGCCGGGTTGCTGGCGCTGGTGGCACCGAGCGGCGGCGAGCCGAACCAGTGCGCGCCGCTACTCGAGCAGATGCGTTCGGGCAAGGCGCCGGTGGCGGTCAAGCCGACGCGTTAAGCTCACGCGCCTTTCGCGTCTGTAGGGGCGAAGCTTGTTCGCGAAGAATCCGACGCGGTGCATCTGCATAACCGCGGCGCGTCTTTCGCGGGCAAGCCTCGCTCCTACCCGTTCAAGGGCATTAGCCGGCGACGAGCATTGGATGCCCGGCTGCCTGGGCTTCTTCGCGCAACCACTGGAAAAACGCTCGCACCGGCGGATGCCGTTCGCGCCCGGGTACGCACAAGGCGCTGTAGCCCGCGCCGTCGACATGGAACTCCGGGCGATACGGCAGCAACAGGCCGCTGGCCACGCTTTCCGACACCAGGATATTGCTGGCCAGCACCAGGCCCTGGCCGGCAATGGCCGCCTGCAGGGCGTAGTGTTCCTCGTCGTATTCGCGAATCACCGGGCGGCCCTGCATCCAGCTTTCCTGCGCCTTGTCGCACCAGGCCTCCCAGCCATGGGCGTAGAGCTTGGAGTTGTGCCAGCGCACGCTGATCAGCGTCGGCGTCTGTTGGCGAGCCAGGGTTACCTGCTCCGGCGAGCCGTAGACCGCGAAGCATTCGTCGAACAGGCACAGCCCATAGAGATTCGGGTAGTCGTCCAGGCTGTAGCGGATCACCAGGTCGACGCTCGCATCCTGTTGCAGGTCGATGACCTCGCAGTTGGTGTCCAGGCGCAGGTTGATGTTCGGGTGCCGGGCATAAAAACGCCCCAGGCGCGGCACCAGCCACAGCGCGGCGAAGGCCGGCGTGGTGGAGATCATCAGGTTCGCGCCGCTGCGTTGCGGGCGCAGGCTGTCGACGCTCTGCGCCACTTCCAGCAAGGCGCCGTGCAGGCTGTGGAACAGCCGTTCGCCGCATTCGGTCAGGCGAACCTGGCGCGGCAGGCGCTGGAACAGCGGCACGCCCAGCCAGCTTTCCAGGGAGCGGATCTGGTGGGAAATCGCCGTGGGCGTAACCGACAGTTCCTCGGCGGCAGCCTTGAAGCTCAGGAGCCGGGACGCCGATTCGAAGGCGCGCAGGGCGGTCAGCGGCAGGTTGGCAAACATACTGGGTCACCTTATGGGTGAAATGGATTCATCCTGATCAACTATTGCTCATTTGTTCCATAGGGCCTGCATCAATAGCTTTATTCCTCGCCCAGGAAGGCTTTTTACGGTCTTCCAGAATGATCCAGGATGAGGAATGACAGATGAGCAGAATTCTAGCAGTACATGGCAGCCCCCGTGGCGAACGCTCCCATTCGCGGCGGCTGACGGAGCGCTTTCTCCAGGCCTGGCTCGAGGCCCATCCCCAGGGCAAATTGACCCGCCGGGAAGTCGGTCGCGCTTCGCTGCCCCACGTCAGCGAAGCCTTTGTCGCCGCGGCGTTTTATCCCGAACCCCAGGCACGACCCTTGTCGATGCAGGCCGACCTGGCCCTGAGCGACGAGCTGGTGACGGAGTTGCTGGAACATGAACTGCTGGTGATCTCGGCGCCGATGTACAACTTCAGCGTGCCCAGCGGCCTCAAGGCCTGGGTCGACCAGATCGTGCGCCTGGGCCTGACCTTCAATACCGTCCAGGACAACGGTGTCGCCCAGTACGAGCCGCTGGTGCGGGGCAAGAAAGCGCTGATCGTCACCAGTCGCGGCGGCTTCGGCTTCGGCCCGGGCGGCGAACTGGAGGCCATGAACCATGCCGACCCATGGTTGCGCACGGCGCTGGGCTTTATCGGTATCGACGACGTCACGGTGGTCGCGGCCGAAGGCGAGGAATCGGCCGAGCGCACGTTCCAGGTGTCCTGCGCCGAAGCCGAGCAGCGCCTGCTGGCACTGGCGCGAACCTTCTGAGGAGGCGACATGGCCTGGCTGTTCTTGCTGATCGCCGCCGCCTTCGAAGTCACCTTCGCCATGGGCATGAAGTACGCCGAGGGGTTCACCCGGTTGTGGCCGTCGCTGCTGACGGTGGTGGCCGCGCTGGGCGGCATCTACTTCCTGACCCTGGCGATGCGTGAACTGCCGGTGAGCATCGCCTACCCGATCTGGACCGCCATCGGCTCCCTGGGCACGGTGTTCCTCGGTTTCGCCTTGCTGGGGGAGAGCCTGACGCTGGTCAAGCTGCTGTCGGTGGGGCTGATCGTGGCCGGGGTGGTGGGGCTGAAGTAGAAGGGATGGAGCCCGGGGAATGTCATACAGTGGTCGTGAAGCTGTCATCTTGGCTGTCGATGCTCTTGGCTGCTGTCCTGCATCCAGCCTTGGGCGCCGCGGTCCCTGATACAAGTCCGATCACAAGGATGTTCCCATGTCCCAAGAGCTTGCCACGCGTTACCCGCTGGTCCTGGTCCCCGGCATGCTGGGGTTTATCCGGCTGGTGCTGTACTCCTACTGGTTCGGCATCGAGTCGGCGTTGCGCCGCGGCGGGGCCACGGTGATTGCCGTGCAGGTCTCGCCGCTGCACTCCACGGAGGTGCGCGGCGAGCAATTGCTGGCGCGGATCGAGGAGATCCGCCGCGAAACCGGCGCGGACAAGGTCAACCTGATCGGCCATAGCCAGGGCTCGCTCACCGCCCGCTATGCCGCGGCCAAACGGCCGGACTGGGTGGCCTCGGTAACCTCGGTGGCCGGGCCCAATCATGGCTCGGAGCTGGCCGACTACATCGAGCGCCACCATTCCATCGACACCCTGCGCGGGCGTGTGCTGAGTTTTATCCTGCGGGTGATTGCCGTGCTGATGAGCTGGCTCGACACCGGCTATCGCGGGCCGAAGCTGCCGGCGGATATCCATGCCTCGCACCGCTCGCTGACCAGCGAGGGCGTGGCGCTGTTCAACCGCCAGTATCCCCAGGGCCTGCCGGACACCTGGGGCGGGCAGGGGCCGGAAGAGGTCAACGGGGTGCGCTACTACTCCTGGTCCGGCACCTTGCAGCCGGGCAAGACCAATCGCGGGCGCAACCTGTTCGACGGCACCAACCGCACTTGCCGGCTGTTCGCCAGGACCTTTGTCCGCGAGGCCGGGCAATGCGATGGTATGGTCGGCCGCTACAGCTCGCACCTGGGCACGGTGATTGGCGACGATTACCCCCTGGACCACTTCGATATCGTCAACCAGTCGCTGGGGCTGGTGGGCAAGGGCGCCGAGCCGATCCGGCTGTTCGTCGAGCATGCGCAGCGGTTGAAGGCGGCGGGGGTATAGCCAGAGAGGGATGTGGTGGTCTTGAGATGTATCGCGAGCACGCTCGCGATGACGATCTGTCAGGCGGCGCTGGCCTTGCGCCCCAGCGCGGTGGTCCAGCGTTCCGACAGAATCACCCCGCCCAGGGTCAGCACCCCACCCACCAGGTGATACAACGCCAGCTGTTCATGCAGCACCACGGCGGCAATCAGCGCGGTGATCAGCGGCAGCAGGTTGAAGAACAGCGTGGTGCGGCTCGGTCCCAGGCGTACCACCGCCTGCATCCAGGCCAGCGGCGCGAGCATCGAGGCCAGCAGGCAGGCATAGAGCACCAGGGGAATGTTGTGCAGGGTCAGGCCGGTTTTCGGCGAGGCCAGAAACAGCGGGAACAGCACCACCACGGCCACCACCACCTGCAGGTACAGCAGCACCAGCGGTGGCAGGCGCAGCTGCCATTTTTTCAGCAGGGTGCTGTAGATCGCGTAGGCCAGGGTGGCGATCAGCATCATCGCGTCGCCCAGGTTCACCCCCTGTTCCAGCAGCACGTCGAGGCTGCCGGACGACACCACCACCAGCACCCCGGCAAACGACAACACGGCACCGGCCAGGGCGCCGGCCGTCAGGCGCTGGCCGAGGCTGGCGATGGCCATGGCCAGCGACATCAGCGGCATCAGCGAGAGGATGATGCCCATGTTGGTGGCCGAGGTCAGGGTCGCGGCGAAGTAGGCCAGGCTCTGATACACCGCCATGCCCAGCACGCCGAGGATGAAGATCTTGCCCAGGTTCGGGCGGATCACCGCCCAATGGGCGACCACTGCCTTGAGCATGAAGGGCGTGAACAACAGGCCGGCCAGCAGCCAGCGATAGAAACCGATCTCCGCGGGGAAGATCGCCCCGACCGCCAGTTTGTTGATGACGGTATTGCCGGCCCAGATAAAGACGGCCAGTAACGGATAAGCGTATTGCATGAGGAAAACCAGAACGTTGATGAAGGGTGATTATCCCTCTGTCTGGATCAAGGCCTATACTTCGATCCAGACAACCCGCCCCTGAATCCGGACAGCATGAGCAAAAAACACATCGACCTGCTGCCCTTCAGCGGTCTGCCGGCGCCGGTGTACTTCCGCTATGCCGATTTCGACGCCCACAGCCATGCGCTGGAACATCGCCACCCCTGGGGCTGCCTGGAATATTCGGCCCATGGCGTGATGCACATGGAGATCGCCGGCCAGCGCTTTATGTCGCCGCCACAGTACGCCATCTGGATTCCGCCGGGCACCGAGCATAGTTTCTACAGCCCGCAACCGATCGTGTACCGCGCCGTGTGCCTGGCCCCGCAGTTGTGCCAGGCGCTGCCGCAGCAGGCCTGTACCCTGGCCATCAGCGATATCCTCAAGGCGATCCTCAAGGACTTCGCCGCGCGCGATGTGCAGATCCCCGAGCAGGAAGCGGACAGCCGCCTGGCCCAAGTGATGCTCGATCAGTTACAGCAGGCGCCGGTGCATGACGGTTACCTGCCGTATGCCAGCAGCCCGGCCTTGCTCGGTGTGCTGGAAGCGTTGCAGGCCGCCCCGGGGGATAACCGCGCGCTGGCCGATTGGGCGCGGCAGATCCATGTCAGCGAACGCACCCTGGCCCGGCAATTCGTGCGCGAGCTGGGCATGAGTTTCGGCGAATGGCGCCAGCGCCTGCGCTTCCTGGCGTCCATCGAGGCGCTGGACAGCGCGCGCAGTGTCCAGGAGGTGGCGTTCGACATGGGCTACAGCAGCGCCTCGGCATTTATCGCGATGTTCCAGCGCCAGGCCGGTTGCACCCCCGAGCAGTACCGGCGCACCAGCCTACAGAACAGGTGAACCTGTAACAGGGTTTGTCTACACTGCGCTGGAGGCCGCGCCCGTCGGTGCGGTAACAAGGAGAAAACTCCATGAAGATGCTGCGTATCCCTTTGTTGATGGTCGGTCTGCTGCTCTGTTCCCAAGGCTTTGCCGCCACCGCCCAGCAGAACAAGATGACCACTTGCAACGCCGACGCCACCGCGAAAGCCCTCAAGGGCGATGAACGCAAAGCCTTTATGAGCACCTGCCTGAAAGCCACCCCGGCTGCCGCGGCAACCCCGCAGGAACGGATGAAGACCTGCAACGCCGACGCCACTGCCAAAGCCCTCAAGGGCGATGAGCGCAAGACCTTCATGAGCACGTGCCTGAAGAAGCAATAACCTTCTCCCTCGCAGGCGCGAGCTTGTTCACGGTCCGGTCGCGGCGGTTTGCCTGACACACCCTGTATCGTTGATCGCCAGCAAACCCGCGCCTGTCGGCCTCGCATCGCCAGTGCAACGCTGGCAGACTGCCAATCCTTTCACGCTGTTTGTTTGAGGCTGTATGCCAACGTTTTCTCAGCGTCATCTGTTGTTGTTCAGTTGGGTGATCATCTTCGGCGGCCTGTTGCTGGTAATCCCGTTGCGGCTATTACCGAGCTTGCTGGCGGGCCTGCTGGTGTTCGAACTGGTCAATATGCTCACCCCGCAACTGCAACGGCTGATCGAAGGTCGGCGGGCGCGCTGGTTGGCGGTGGCCCTGCTCGGCACCCTGGTGGTCAGCGTGCTGACGCTGCTGTTCGCCGGCGCCATCAGCTTCCTGCTGCACGAAGCGGAGAACCCGGGGGCTTCCCTGGACAAATTCATGACGGTGGTGGACAAGGCACGCGGCCAGCTGCCGCCGTTCCTCGACTCCTATCTGCCGGCCAGCGCGGCGGAGTTCCAGGTGGCCATCGGCGCCTGGGCCAGCAAGCACCTGAGCGAGCTGCAACTGGTGGGCAAGGACGCGGCGCACATGTTCGTGACCTTGCTGATCGGCATGGTGCTGGGGGCGATCATCGCCTTGCAGCGCGTGCCCGACCTGACCAAGCGCAAGCCACTGGCGGCCGCGCTGTTCGACCGCCTGCACCTGCTGGTCCAGGCCTTTCGCAACATCGTGTTCGCGCAGATCAAGATTTCCCTGCTCAACACCTTCTTCACCGGGATCTTCCTCGCGCTGATCCTGCCGATGTTCGGGGTCAAGCTGCCGCTGACCAAGACCCTGATCGTGCTGACCTTCCTGCTGGGGCTGTTGCCGGTGATCGGCAACCTGATCTCCAACACCCTGATCACCATCGTCGGCATGTCGCTGTCGATCTGGGTGGCCGCGGCGGCGCTGGGCTACCTGATCTTTATCCACAAGCTGGAATACTTCCTCAACGCGCGGATCGTCGGCGGGCAGATCAGTGCCAAGTCCTGGGAATTGCTGTTGGCGATGCTGGTGTTCGAGGCGGCGTTCGGCCTGCCGGGGGTGGTGGCCGGGCCGATCTACTACGCGTACCTGAAGAGTGAATTGAAGCAGGCGGGGTTGGTTTAAAAGCAGCTGCAAGCTTCAAGCTTCAAGCTTCAAGCTTCAAGCTGCAAGTTTGAGGCAGATAAGGCTTCTGCTTTTACTTGCGGCTTGTAGCTTGCAACTTGCCGCTGCTTTTATCCGTACCGTTTCTTCGCTTCGATCGCCAGGCCGCTGCCGATGCTGCCGAAGATGTTGCCTTCGACGTGGCGGGCGTTAGGCAGCATGTCCGCGACGCTCTGGCGCAGGGCCGGGATGCCGCTGGAACCGCCGGTGAAGAACACCGTATCGACCTGGCCGACGCCGACATTGGCATCGCCCAGCAGTTGCGTGACGCTGCCGCGGATGCGCTCCAGCAGGCTGTCGATGGACGACTCGAACAGCGCCCGGCTCAGGTCCACGCTCAGGCCGGCCTCGATACGGTCCAGGGGCACCACGCGGTTGTCGGCGTGGGTCAGCTGGATCTTGGTCTCTTCCACCTCCATGGCCAGCCAGTGCCCGGCGCGCTGCTCGATCAGCTTGAACAGGCGGTCGATGCCGCCGGTGTCTTCGATGTCGTAGCGCATGCTGCCCAGGGCCAGCTGGGACTTCTGCGAGTACACCGAGTTGATGGTGTGCCAGGTCGCCAGGTTCATGTGGGTGCTGGTGGGCATGTAGGCGCCGCTCTTCATCCGGCTGCCGTAGCCGAACAGCGGCATCAGGCCCTGCAAGCTCAACTGTTTGTCGAAGTCGGTGCCGCCGATGTGCACGCCGCCGGTGGCGAGGATGTCCTCGTGGCGGTTGTCCAGGCCACGGCGCTCGGGCGACAGGCGCACCAGGGAGAAGTCGGAGGTACCACCGCCGATGTCGACGATCAGCACCAGCTCTTCGCGCTCGATGGTCGACTCGTAGTCGAAGGCCGCGGCGATCGGTTCGTACTGGAAGGAGACTTCCTTGAAGCCCAGCTTGCGCGCCACTTCCACCAGGGTGTCCTGGGCCTCCTGGTCGGCGGCGGCATCGTCATCGACGAAAAACACCGGGCGGCCCAGCACCACTTCCTCGAACTCCCGGCCGGCAGCGGCTTCGGCGCGGCTCTTGAGCTGGCCGATGAACAGGCCCAGCAGGTCCTTGAACGGCATCGCCGTGCCCAGCACGCTGGTGTCGTGCTTGATCAGCTTGGAACCCAGCAGGCTTTTCAGCGAGCGCATCAGCCGGCCTTCGTAGCCTTCCAGGTATTCGTGCAGCGCCAGGCGGCCATACACCGGACGGCGTTCTTCGATGTTGAAGAAGACCACCGACGGTAGGGTGATCTTGTCGTCCTCCAGCGCAATCAGCGTTTCCATGCCGGGGCGCAGCCAGCCGACCGTGGAGTTGGACGTGCCGAAGTCGATACCGCAGGCACGGGCCGCAGATGCGTTTTTCATGTCTTTCGAGTTCCGGTTGGAAAAAACGGCCGCGCAGTGTATGCCAGTCGTTCGCAGAATCGAAGGCCGACTATCCGCTAAATCGAAACCCGCAAGCCTTGAAAGACTATTCTTCACCCCAAACTTGCAGGCATGGGCCGGGCAGCCATCGGGCGGTCGCAAGAACCGCCGCCAGCTGCCGATAAACTTCTGCTGCGCCGCGTGAGTCACAGTATTGAGATCGATCAGCCTTGACGCTGTTCAAGAGTGCATGCTGTACGTCCCGCCGCGCCACATTGATAACGGATGGTGATCCTTAGATGGACTTCAAAGACTATTACAAGATTCTCGGGGTGGAGCCGACGGCGGACGACAAGGCGATCAAGGCCGCCTACCGCAAGCTGGCGCGCAAATACCACCCGGATGTCAGCAAGGAAAAAGACGCCGAAGCCAAGTTCAAGGACGCGTCGGAAGCCTACGAAGCGCTGAAAAGCGCGGACAAGCGGGCCGAATACGACGACCTGCGGCGTTATGGCCAGCACGGCCAGCCGTTCCAGGGCCCACCGGGCTGGAAGGGCCGCGCGGATGCCGGCGGTTTCGGCGATGGCGGGGATTTTTCGGACTTCTTCAGTTCGATCTTCGGCAACCGCGGGCCGGGTTTCGGCGGTGGACAATCGCGCAGCGCCGGGCGCAGGGGGCAAGACGTGGAAATGGAATTACCGATCTTCCTGGAAGAGACCCTGTCGGCCGAGTCGAAGAAGGTCAGCTTCAAGGTGCCGCAGTACAACGCTGCCGGCCAGCACGTCAGCAACACCAGCAAGAGCCTGAACGTGAAGATCCCGGCCGGCGTCACCGACGGCGAGCGTATCCGCCTCAAGGGCCAGGGCGCGCCGGGTGTCGGTGGCGGGGCCAATGGCGACCTGTACCTGACCATTCGTTTCGCGCCCCATCCGAAGTTCGATATCGAGGGCGAGAACCTGATCATCACCTTGCCGCTGGCCCCTTGGGAGCTGGCGCTGGGGACCGAGGTCGCGGTGCCGACCCTGACCGGCAAGATCAACCTCAAGGTGCCGGCCGGCAGCCAGAACGGCCAACGCATGCGCGCCAAGGGCCATGGCCTGCTGAACAAGGCCGGGCATCGCGGTTATCTGTTCGTGCAGCTCAAGGCCGTGATGCCCAAGGCTTCCGGCGACGACGTCAAGGCGCTGTGGCAGGAGCTGGCGAAAAAGGCCGCCTTCAATCCGCGGGAGCATTTCTGATCTGCAACCCATTCTGATCTGAAACAAGGAGTCGCTAACCATGAGCACCCTGATCGTTCAGCTGGATATGGAAGAGTTCTGCGAGGTGGCCGATCTGCCGGCCGCCTATGTGATGGAAATCGTCGAGCACGGGATCCTCGATCCCCATGGCTCGGCGCCACGGGACTGGCGTTTCACTGATTACGAACTGGCGGTCGCCAAGCGCGCCGCCAAGTTGCGGCGTGATCTGGAGCTGGAGTGGGAAGGCGTCGCCCTGGCGCTGGAACTGCTCGACGAAGTCCGCGAATTGCGCACTGAAAACCAGATGCTCAAGCAGCGCCTGGGGCGTCTGCTCAGCGAGTGACGAGCGTCTGTAGGCGCTGCCGAGCTCGCGAGGCTGCGTTCGAGGACGGAGTCCTCGCAAAACCTGTATTAGCGGTTTACCTGAAGGAAAGCAGTGCCTGGTTCACGACCGCTTCGCGGTCGAGCGCAGCCTCGCAGGCTCGGCAGCGGCTACAGGGATGTCGGCCGTTTGCTCTCTACGACTACTCGGCGTGGGACACCCGCGGCAGGGTCACGGTGAAGGTGGTGCCATCGGCTTCGCTGGAGCTGACCTCGATGCTGCCCTGGTGGGCGGTGACCACTTCCTTGACGATGAACAGGCCCAGGCCGAGGCTGGTGGAGGAGCTGCCGAGTTCTTCGTTGGCGCTGCGTACCAGCGGATCGAAGAGGGTACTCAAGGCTTCCTTGGGGATCGGCGGGCCGTAGTTGTGGATGGTCAGCAGCACCTGCTCGGCGCCGCCGGTGAGGGTGACGGTCACGGTGTGGTTATTGCTGCCATGCTGCAGGGCGTTGCCGATCAGGTTCTGCAGCATCTGCTCGATGCGCCCGCGATCCCAGATGCCATGGCTGTCGCCATGGAAGTTCAGCGCCGGCGTGCAGTCCGGCCAGCCGGCGCAGGCTTCGTCCATGGCCGCCTTGGCGGCACTGGCCATGTCCATGGGCGCGGGCTCGATGGGCAGGCTGCTGCCCAGGCGGCTGCGGACGAACTCCAGCAGGTCGCCGACCATCGTCGCCATGTGCCGGGAGCTGCTCTTGATCCGCGACACGTAGGCCAGCGCATCGGCGTCCAGCGCGACTTTGCGCGCCAGCATCTCGGTGGACATGCTCACCGCCTGCAAGGGGGTACGCAGGTCGTGGCCGAGAATCGCCAGGAAGATGTCCCGCGAACGGTTGACCTGTTCGGCATAGGCCGCGGTGGACTCGGCCAACGCTTCGTCTATGGCCTCGTTGAAACGGATCATGTCCTGGAAATAGGCCAGTTCCGGCGACTCCAGGCTGGCGACCCAGAGGCGGATCACGCAGGCGCGCAGGTGGCGGAATTCCGAGGTCATCTGCACCAGGTCGAAGCCCACGTTGTGCCGCAATTCGCCATGGCTGGCGGCGGCTTCGTCGAGGCTCGGGGTCTTTTCCGGGCCTTCGCCCCGCGCCTTGGCGGCCTGTTCGCTGGCGGTCTGGGCAGTGCGCATGTCGCGAGCGGCGGCCAGCAGGATGGACTTGGCGTGGTCGCGCAATTGCAGGCGGGTCAGGGAGTCGGTATCGGGGGCAATGGATCGGGCGAACCGCTCCCACTCATCAACGATGCGATCAACCTGTTGCACGATGAAATCGGGTAGACGCATGGCCGGGAACCTTGTCAGGCAGCAGAGTGAGGACGGCCTGTCGAATTCTAGTCGCGATTGAGCCGTTCAACACGGTAAGACGTCCGGCTTTGCTGACCGTTGGGCGGCCCGGATGGGCGCCCGTTGGATCCAGGTTTCTAGAACAGCCAGCTTTCTAGAACAGGAAGTAGCGCTGCGCCATCGGCAACACCTCCGCCGGTTCGCACCAGAGCAGCACGCCGTCGGCCTTGACCTGATAGGTCTGCGGGTCGACCTCGATATCCGGCAGGTAGTCGTTGTGGATCAGGTCGCTCTTTTGCACGTCGCGGCAGCCCTTGACCACCGCGATCTGCTTTTTCAGCCCCAGTTGCTGCGGCACCCCGGCCGCCAGCGCGGCCTGGCTGATAAAGGTCAGGCTGGTGGCGTGCCGGCTGCCGCCGTAGCTTGCGAACATCGGCCGGTAATGCACCGGCTGCGGGGTCGGGATCGAGGCGTTGGCGTCGCCCATCAGGCTGGCGGCGATGGCCCCGCCCTTGAGGATCAATGTCGGCTTGACCCCGAAGAACGCCGGGCGCCAGAGCACCAGGTCGGCCCATTTGCCGATTTCGATGGAGCCCACTTCGTGGCTGATGCCGTGGGTGATCGCCGGGTTGATCGTGTATTTGGCGATGTAGCGCTTGACCCGGAAGTTGCTGTTACCGGCGCCGTCGCCCGGCAGCGGGCCGCGCTGGCGGTGCATCTTGTCGGCGGTCTGCCAGGTGCGGGTGATGACCTCGCCGACCCGGCCCATGGCCTGGCTGTCGGAGCTGATCATCGAGAAGGCGCCCAGGTCGTGGAGGATGTCTTCGGCGGCGATGGTCTCGCGGCGGATGCGGCTTTCGGCGAAGGCCACGTCCTCGGCGATGCTCGGGTCGAGGTGGTGGCAGACCATCAACATGTCCAGGTGTTCGTCGATGGTGTTGCGGGTGAACGGCCGGGTCGGGTTGGTCGAGCTCGGCAGCACGTTGGGCAAACCACAGGCCTTGATGATGTCCGGGGCGTGGCCGCCGCCGGCGCCTTCGGTGTGATAGGTGTGGATGGTGCGGCCCTTGAAGGCGCCGAGGGTGGTTTCGACGAAGCCCGACTCGTTGAGGGTGTCGGTGTGGATCGCCACCTGCACGTCGTACTGGTCGGCGACGCTCAGGCAGTTGTCGATGCTGGCCGGGGTGGTACCCCAGTCTTCGTGGAGCTTGAGGCCAATGGCCCCGGCCTTGACCTGTTCGATCAAGGGTTCCGGCAGGCTGGCGTTGCCCTTGCCGGTGAAGCCGATGTTCATCGGGAACGCGTCCGCCGCCTGGAGCATGCGCGCCATGTGCCACGGTCCCGAGGTGCAGGTGGTGGCGTTGGTGCCGGTGGCCGGCCCGGTGCCGCCGCCGATCATGGTAGTGACGCCGCTCATCAGCGCCTCTTCGATCTGCTGCGGGCAGATGAAGTGGATATGGGTGTCGATGCCGCCGGCGGTGAGGATCATGCCCTCGCCGGCAATGACTTCGGTGCTGGCGCCGACGGCGATGGTCACGTCGGGCTGGATGTCCGGGTTGCCGGCCTTGCCGATGGCGGCGATACGCCCATCCTTGAGGCCGACGTCGGCCTTGACGATGCCCCAGTGATCGATGATCAGCGCGTTGGTGATCAAGGTGTCGACCACCTCGGCCGCCAGCAGCTGACCCTGGCCCATGCCGTCGCGGATCACCTTGCCGCCGCCGAACTTCACTTCTTCGCCGTAGGTGGTGAAGTCCTTCTCGACTTCGATCCACAGCTCGGTGTCGGCCAGGCGCACCTTGTCACCGACGGTGGGGCCGAACATGTCGGCGTAGGCTTGGCGGGAAATCTTCATTGCACCTTCCTAAGAATTGAGTCGGGCACCTGTAGCCGCTGCCGAAGGCTGCGCTAAGGGCCGAAGGACCTTCGTTCGCTTTGAAATGCTGGGGCCGCTGCGCAGCCATCGCAGCCTGCGGCAGCGGCTACCGGGATTGCATCAGTCCAGGTCGCCCATGACCCGCCCGGCAAACCCGAACACCCGGCGATGCCCGGCCAGGTCCACCAGTTCCACCTCGCGGGTCTGCCCCGGCTCGAAGCGCACGGCGGTGCCGGCCGGGATGTTCAGGCGCATGCCACGGCTGGCGGCGCGGTCGAAGGTCAGGGCGTCGTTGGTTTCGAAAAAGTGATAGTGCGAGCCCACCTGGATCGGCCGGTCGCCGCTGTTGGCGACGCTCAGGCTGAGGGTGCGGCGGCCGGCGTTGAGTTCGATGTCGCCGGGCTGGATCTGGTATTGGCCTGGAATCATACGGGTTGCCCCAGAGTCTTGAAGTAAATGGCGGTCGGGCTGTAGGTGCCGTCCGGGCTTTGGCAGTAGTTCGGCAGTTCGCCGACGCGGGTGTAGCCCAGGGCGCTGTAGAAGGCTTCGGCGTCCGAGCCGGCCTGGGTGTCCAGGTACAGCAGGCCGCGCTTGTGCTGGCGCGCCGCCTGTTCCACGGCGTGCATCAACTGCTGGCCCATGCCACGGCGGCGGGCGTCGTGGCGCACCTGCAGCTTCTGTACCTCGGCGCGATTGAGGCCGTTGGGCTTCTGGCACAGCGCCAGTTGCACGCTGGCCAGGACCCGCTCGTCCTGCACCACCACCCACAGCAGCAGGCTGCCGTCGGCCACGCTGGCCTGGACGCTGTTGACGTAGGCGCGGGCCTGTTCCTCGTCGAGGTCGGCCATGAAACCGACCGAGGCGCCGTGGCCCACGGCGTCGAACAACAGATCAATCAACCCCTGGCGATAGTGGGCAAAGCTCTCCGCATGGACTCGACGCAGTTGGGCGGCGTTCATCGGGTATCACTCCTTGTGGATGGTGGGCGGTGGCGCCCCCGGATCGAGGGTCAGCTGCATGAACGTCAGGTCCAGCCAGCGCCCGAACTTGGTGCCCACTTGCGGCATCTGTCCGGTGGTGACGAAGCCCAGGCGTTCGTGCAGGCGGATCGAGGCAGCATTGCCGCTTTCGATGGCCGCGACCATCACGTGCTTGTCGCAGCTTTTGGCGCGTTCGATCAGCGCTTGCATCAGGCGCGGGCCGAGGCCGTTGCCGCGCTGGTCGTTGCGCACATAGACCGAGTGCTCGACGGTATGGCGGAAGCCGTCGAAGGGCCGCCAGTCGCCGAACGAGGCATAGCCGAGCACGCTTTCGTCGGCGCCGACCGCCACCAGGATCGGATAACCCTGGGCCTGGCGGGCGCTGAACCAGGCCTGGCGATTGCCCAGGTCCACGGCCTGTTCGTTCCAGATCGCCGTGGTGTTGAGTACGGCGTCGTTATAGATATCGCGGATCGCCGGCAGGTCGGCATGCACGGCATCGCGGATGGAGTACGTCATGGGCGGCCTCAGGCGATCGGTTGGTGGACGGTGACCAGCTTGGTGCCGTCGGGGAAAGTCGCTTCCACCTGGATTTCCGGAATCATCTCCGGGATGCCTTCCATTACTTGTTCGCGGGTCAGCAGGGTGGTGCCGTAGTGCATCAGCTCGGCCACGGTCTGGCCGTCGCGGGCGCCTTCAAGCAGCGCCGCGGAGATGTAGGCCATGGCTTCCGGGTAATTGAGCTTCACGCCACGGGCCAGGCGCCGTTCGGCCACCAGGCCGGCGGTGAAGATCAGCAGTTTGTCTTTTTCGCGTGGGGTCAGGTCCATCGTTCAAAATCCGTTGTTGTAGGAGCGAGCTTGCTCGCGAAAAGTCTTGACGATAATGCGTACTGCCTGAAGGAATGCGGTGACTTGGCGTTTTTCGCGAGCAAGCTCGCTCCTACAGGGGCGTGGATATTCATGTGTTCCAGATCCTCGGCGGCAGCGCCTCGCGCCCCAGCAGGGCCGGGCGCAACAGGCGCCACAGGTCGATCAGCCAGGCGCGGGCCAGCAGCGCTTCGCTGGCCAGGCAGCGGGCCACCAGCAGGCCGGGCAGTTGTGTCAGGTCGCCGCGCACGGCATGAGGCAGCGAACGGCAACGCTCCAGCAGCTGGCTGTCGATTTCGCCGGTGGCCAGCAAGGTGGCGAAGACCGGCTGGCCGTCCAGGCCGATCGGTGAGTCGAGCAAGCCGTCGCCGCCGACAATGCGCTGGCGTTCGTGCCACAGCAACTGGCCGTCGCGGCGGATGTCCAGGTGCGACTGGAAATGCCCGAGGTCGAAGCGCTCGTCGCTGGCCGGGCGGCCGAGGGCCACCACGTCCCAGTAGAACAGCCGGGCGTCGCCGTGCAGCTCGATACGGGTGCTCAGTTCGGCCTGGGCGGCGCTGAACACGATGGTTTCCTGGGGCAGCCATTCCAGGGTGGCGCCGGCGGCGACGTTCAATTCCAGGGTCTGATAGGCGGGCCCGTTGGCGCGATACCACTTGGCGGCGCCGGGGCTGGTCAGCTGCGCCCAGGCATCGCGGTCGACGCTGGCGCGGATCTGCAGGCGGTCGCCGCCGGCAATCCCGCCGGGCGGATGCACGATGATGTGCTGGCAGACCTCGGGGCCTTCGGCGTACAGGTGTTTCTGCACCCGCAGCGGGCCCTTGTGTCGGCGCTGCACCGGGCGCGTGCTGTCGCCAAAGCGGGCGTAGCCGAGTTCCAGCTCGGCATGCCAGCTGGGGGTGAACACGGCGGTGTGGGCTGGCAGGTTCATGGTTCGTGCTTAATGTCTGGACGTTACAGGCTAGATCGTAACTTAGATGGTAACCAGGCCGCGTACACCCTCGGCTTGCATATTTTCACCGCGGCCCTGCTGGACGATTTCGCCCCGGGACATCACCAGATACTGGTCGGCCAGTTCGGCGGCGAAGTCGTAGAACTGCTCCACCAACAGGATCGCCATATCGCCGCGGGCCGCGAGTTTCTTGATCACCGCGCCGATTTCCTTGATCACCGACGGCTGGATGCCCTCGGTGGGCTCGTCGAGGATCAACAGCCGTGGCCGGCTGGCCAGGGCCCGGCCGATGGCCAGCTGCTGTTGCTGGCCGCCGGACAGGTCGCCGCCGCGCCGCTGTTTCATTTGCAGCAGCACCGGGAACAGCTCGTAGATGAAGGCTGGCACTTCCTTGGCCTCTTTCGCGCCAAAACGGGAAAGCCCCATCAACAGGTTTTCTTCCACGGTCAGGCGGCCGAAGATCTCCCGGCCCTGGGGCACGTAGGCGATGCCGGCATGCACCCGTTGATGGGGCTTGTAGGCGGTGATGGCCTGGCCTTCCCAGTTCACGGTGCCTTCCTTGGCCGGCAGCAGGCCCATCAGGCACTTGAGCAGGGTGGTCTTGCCCACCCCGTTACGTCCGAGCAAGCAGGTGACTTCACCGACCTTCGCCTCGAAGCTCAGGCCGCGCAGGATGTGGCTACCGCCGTAGTACTGGTGCAGCTTGTCGACTTGCAGCATGTCTGGTTTTTCCTTCAATTCTGTTTGTAGGAGCGAGCTTGCTCGCGAAGAGCCTGAGAACGGCGCGCTCATCCAGGTAGCGCGCGTTATCGTTGACCTCCATCGCGAGCAAGCTCGCTCCTACAAGGAGCCGTCAGCGGCCGAGATAGACCTCGATCACCCGTTCGTTTTCCTGCACCTGTTCCAGCGACCCTTCGGCCAGCACGCTGCCCTGGTGCAGCACGGTGACGTGGTCGGCGATCGAGCCGACGAAGCCCATGTCGTGCTCCACCACCATCAGCGAATGCTTGCCCGCCAGGCGCTTGAACAGCTCGGCGGTGAATTCGGTCTCGGCATCGGTCATGCCCGCCACCGGTTCGTCGAGCAGCAGCAACTGCGGGTCCTGCATCAACAGCATGCCGATTTCCAGGAACTGCTTCTGGCCGTGGGACAGCAGACCGGCCTGGCGTTCCACCGAGGCGGTCAGGCGAATGGTTTCCAGCACTTCGTCGATGCGGTCTTTCTGCTCGCCGGAGAGTTTCGCCCGCAGGCTGGCCCATACCGACTTGTCGGTGTTCTGCGCCAGCTCCAGGTTTTCGAACACGCTCAGGGCTTCGAACACCGTGGGTTTCTGGAACTTGCGGCCGATGCCGGCCTGGGCGATCTGCACCTCGCTCATCTGCGTCAGGTCCAGGGTTTCGCCGAACCAGGCCTTGCCGTGGGTGGGCCGGGTCTTGCCGGTGATCACGTCCATCAGGGTGGTCTTGCCCGCGCCGTTGGGGCCGATGATGCAGCGCAGCTCGCCGACGCCGATGTACAGGTTGAGGTCGTTGAGCGCCTTGAAGCCATCGAAGCTGACGCTGATGTCTTCCAGGGTCAGGATGGTGCCGTGGCGGGTGTTCAGGCCCTTGCCGGCGGCCTGGCCGAGGCCGATGGCGTCGCGGCTGGCGCCTGCATCCTTGTTGGCATCGAGGATAGGTTCGAGCATGAATTCGGCCGTCGGTGTGATTCTCATGATTCGCCCCTTTTCTTCAGCAAGCCGATGATGCCTTTGGGCAAATACAGGGTGACGATGATGAAGAGCGCCCCAAGGAAGAACAGCCAGTATTCCGGGAAGGCCACGGTGAACCAGCTCTTCATGCCGTTGACCACGCCGGCGCCGAGCAGTGGGCCGATCAGCGTGCCGCGACCGCCCAGGGCGACCCACACGGCGGCCTCGATGGAGTTGGTCGGCGACATTTCACTGGGGTTGATGATGCCCACTTGCGGCACGTACAACGCCCCCGCCAGGCCGCAGAGCACCGCGCTCAGCACCCAGACGAACAGCTTGAAGCCGCGTGGGTCGTAGCCGCAGAACATCAGGCGGTTTTCCGCGTCCCGCAGCGCGGTCAGCACCCGGCCGAACTTGCTCCGGGCCAGGCGCCAGCCGATATACAGGCTGGCCACCAGCAACAGCACGGTGGCCAGGAACAGCACTGCGCGGGTCCCGGGCTCGGTGATGCCGAAGCCGAGGATGGTGCGGAAGTTGGTGAAGCCGTTGTTGCCGCCAAACCCGGTCTCGTTGCGAAAGAACAGGAGCATGCCGGCGAAGGTCAGGGCCTGGGTCATGATCGAGAAATACACGCCCTTGATCCGCGAGCGGAAGGCGAAGAAACCGAACACCAGCGCGAGCAAGCCCGGCGCCAGCACCACCAGGCACAGGGCCCAGAGGAAGCTGCCGGTGCCGCTCCAGTACCACGGCAGCTCGGTCCACGAGAGGAAGGTCATGAACGCCGGCAGGCTGTCCCCCGCGGCCTGGCGCATCAGGTACATGCCCATGGCGTAGCCGCCGAGGGCGAAGAACAGGCCATGACCCAGGGACAGCAGCCCGGCATAACCCCAGACCAGGTCCAGGGCCAGGGCGACGATGGCGTAGCAGAGGATCTTGCCCACCAGGGTCAAGGTGTAGGCCGAGACGTGCAGCGGGTTGTCCGGCGCCAGCAGCGAGAGCAGCGGCAGGGCCAGCAGCACCGCCAGGATCAGCGCGCCGACGGCGACGCAAACCTTGGGGCCGGCCTTCTGGCTGGCGGTAATGAGCAATGGTTGATTCATCAGTCGATCACCCGTCCTTTCAATGCGAAGAGGCCTTGCGGACGTTTCTGGATAAACAGAATGATCAGCGCGAGGATCAGGATCTTGCCGAGCACGGCGCCGATCTGGGGTTCGAGAATCTTGTTGGCTACCCCCAGGCCGAACGCGGCGAACACGCTACCGGCCAACTGGCCGACGCCGCCGAGCACCACCACCAGGAACGAGTCGATGATGTAGCTCTGGCCCAGGTCCGGGCCGACGTTGCCGATCTGGCTCAGGGCCACGCCACCGATGCCGGCGATGCCGGAGCCGAGGCCGAAGGCGAGCATGTCCACCCGTCCTGTCGGTACGCCGCAGCAGGCGGCCATGTTGCGGTTCTGGGTGACCGCGCGCACGTTCAGGCCCAGGCGGGTCTTGTTCAGCAGCAGCCAAGTGAGTACGACGACAAACAGCGCGAAGGCGATGATCACGATGCGGTTGTAGGGCAGCACCAGGTTGGGCAGCACCTGGATCCCGCCGGACAGCCAGGCCGGGTTCGACACCTCGACGTTCTGCGCGCCGAATACCAGGCGCACCAGCTGGATCAGCATCAGGCTGATGCCCCAGGTGGCGAGCAGGGTTTCCAGCGGCCGGCCGTAGAGATGGCGGATCACCGTGCGTTCCAGGGCCATGCCGATGCCGGCGGTGACAAAGAACGCCACCGGCAGGGCGATCAGCGGGTAGAACTCGATGGCCTGCGGGGCGTAGCGTTGGAACAGCAACTGCACCATGTAGGTGGAGTAGGCGCCGAGCATCAGCATCTCGCCGTGGGCCATGTTGATCACCCCGAGCAGGCCGAAGGTGATCGCCAGGCCCAGGGCCGCCAGCAGCAGGATCGAGCCCAGGGACATGCCGCTGAAGGCCTGGCCGAGCACCTCGCCCACCAGCAGCTTGCGCTTGACCTGGGCCAGGCTGGTTTCGGCGGCGGTGCGCACCCCGGCATCGGCTTCCACGCCGGGTTCGAGCAGGCCTTCGAGGCGGGTGCGGGCCAGCGGGTCGCCGGTTTCACCCAGCAGACGCACCGCGGCCAGGCGCACGGCCGGGTCGCTGTCCACCAGTTGCAGGTTGGCCAGGGCCAGGCTCAGGGCGTCATGTACGCCCTGGTCCTGTTCGGCGGCCAGGCTGGCATCGAGGAATTTCAGCTGCGCCGGCTTGGCGCTTTTCTGCAACTGCTGCGCGGCGGCCAGACGGACTTTTGCGTCGGCGGCGAGCAGTTGATGGCTGGCCATGGCGGTGTCGATCAGACCCCGCAGGCGATTGTTCAGGCGCAAGGTCTTGGCTTGCCCATCGACGGTCAGCTGGCCTTGTTGCAAGGCGCCGAGCAGTTCGAGGCGCGCCGGGTCGGGCTGCGCGGCCCAGCTTTCCAGCAGCCTGGCCTGTTGCGTGGCGTTGGCCGCGACGAAGTCTTCGGCGTCTCCTGCGTGGACGGTGATCGGCAACAGCAGGAGGCAGGCCAGGAGCAGGCGAAAAAGGGACATGGTGACGTCCTTGAATGCGACAGAGGACCCTGTAGGAGCGAAGCTTGCTCGCGATGGCGGCCGTCAGGACGCCAAAAGCTTCGCGGGCAAGCCTCGCTCCTACAGAAGAGTGGATGCGGCGATCAGTTGCTCTTCACCGCGTAGTCCGGCTTCTTGTCGTTGCCCGGGATGAACGGGCTCCACGGCTGGGCGCGGATCGGGCCTTCGGTCTGCCAGACCACGTTGAACTGACCGTCCGGCTGGATCTCGCCGATCATCACCGGCTTGTGCAGGTGGTGGTTGGTTTTGTCCATGGTCAGGGTGTAGCCCGACGGCGCGGCGAAGGTCTGGCCGGCCAGGGCTTCGCGGACCTTGTCGACGTCGGTGGACTTGGCTTTCTCCACCGCCTGGGCCCACATGTGGATGCCGACGTAGGTGGCTTCCATCGGGTCGTTGGTCACGGCTTTATCCGCGCCCGGCAGCTTCTTGGCCTTGGCGTAGGCTTTCCAGTCGGCGACGAACTTCTGGTTCACCGGGTTCTCCACGGACTCGAAGTAGTTCCAGGCCGCGAGGTTGCCCACCAGCGGCTTGGTGTCGATGCCGCGCAGTTCTTCCTCGCCCACGGAGAAGGCCACCACCGGTACGTCGGTGGCTTTCAGGCCCTGGTTGGCCAGCTCTTTGTAGAACGGCACGTTGGAGTCGCCGTTGACCGTGGAGATGACCGCGGTCTTGCCGCCGGCGGAGAACTTCTTGATGTTGGCGACGATGGTCTGGTAGTCGCTGTGGCCGAACGGGGTGTAGACCTCTTCGATGTCCTTGTCGGCCACGCCCTTGGAATGCAGGAACGAGCGCAGGATCTTGTTGGTGGTGCGCGGGTAGACATAGTCGGTGCCGAGCAGGAAGAAGCGCTTGGCGCTGCCGCCGTCTTCGCTCATCAGGTATTCCACCGCCGGGATTGCCTGCTGGTTAGGCGCTGCGCCGGTGTAGAACACGTTCGGCGACATCTCTTCGCCTTCGTACTGCACCGGGTAGAACAGAAGGCCGTTGAGCTCCTCGAACACCGGCAGCACCGACTTGCGCGACACCGAGGTCCAGCAGCCGAACACCACGGCGACCTTGTCCTGGGTCAGCAGCTGGCGGCCTTTCTCGGCGAACAGCGGCCAGTTCGACGCCGGGTCGACCACCACCGCCTCGAGCTTTTTACCGTTGACGCCGCCCTTGGCGTTGATCTCGTCAATGGTCATCAACGCCATGTCCTTGAGCGAGGTTTCGGAGATCGCCATGGTCCCCGACAGCGAATGCAGGATACCGACCTTGATGGTCTCGGCGGCCTGGACGGTCCAGGTCATGCCCATCGCGGCAATGCTTGCCGTGAGTGTGAAAGCCTTGATCAAGCTGCGACGCTTCATTGTGCGATCTCCATGAACTTATGAGTTTTCTTGGGTGGCAGATGCGGACTACTGAAGGGCTGTTTTGCAAGGGGTGTGCCTAGTCGGCACAGGGCATGAAAACGTCGCTTTCATGGCGTGGAGGGGAGGGCTGGCGCACCAATGCGGGGCCGCCAGGCGTCTTTGGTGCGCACGAATGCGCTTCGTTGGTGCTGGTGGCGACCGCCCTTGTAGCCGCTGCCGCAGGCTGCGATCGCGACCGAAGGGCGCGCACGGCTTCAAGATCGCCAAAGGCCTTCGGCCTTATCGCAGCCTGCGGCAGCGGCTACAGGGCATCGTTGGCCAAACCGTGCCGTAGGGGCGAGGGCTTGCCCGCGCAGGCGGTCACAAGGACGCCAAAAGCTTCGCGGGCAAGCCTCGCTCCTACGGGTTTGGGTTTTTAGCGGCGGCGCATCAGGCCGATGAAAAACAGCCCGCCAATGGCCGCCGTGGCCACGCCTATGGGCAGGTCTTCGGGGGCGATCAGGGTGCGGGCGGCGACATCGACCCAGACCAGGAACACGCTGCCCAGCAGCACGCACACCGGCAACAGCCGCCGATGCTCGGCGCCCACCAGACGCCGGGCAATGTGCGGCACCATCAGCCCGACGAAGCCGATGGAGCCGCTGATGGACACCAGCACCCCGGTCATCAAGGACGCGATCAGGAACACCCGCAGCCGCACGTTGCGGGCATTCAAACCGAGGGTCACCGCGGTCTGCTCGCCGGCCATCAGCGCGTTCAACGGCCGTGCCATGCCCAGCAGCAGGACCAGCCCCAGCAGCACGCTGGCCGCCGGCACCGCGAGCAGTTCCCAGCGCGCCAGGCCCAGCCCGCCGAGCATCCAGAACATCACCGCCGAGCTGGCGCGGTGGTCGCCCATGAACAGCAGCAGGTTGGCCACCGCCATCATCACGAAGGACACCGCCACCCCGCACAGCAGCAGGCGGTCGCTGTCGAGCCGGCCGTGGCGTGCGGCGATGCCGAGCACCAGCAGCATGCTCGTCAACGCGCCGATAAAGGCGGCGATGGGCAGGGTCAGCAGGCCGACGATTTCACCCACATGCAGCACCACGATCACCGCGCCCAGGGTGGCGCCGGAGGTCACGCCGAGCAGGTGCGGGTCGGCCAGTGGATTGCGCGTCACGGCTTGCAGCACCGCGCCGATCAAGGCCAGCCCGGCGCCGACCAGGGCCCCGAGCAACATGCGCGGCACGCGGATCAGCCAGACGATATGTTCCTGCCCGGCGCTCCAGTCCGCCTCGCCCAGGCCGAGGGTCTTGTGCAGCAGGATGCGCCAGACCACATCCACCGGCACCCGCGCCGAGCCGAAGCCCAGGGACAGCACGCAGGACGCCAGCAGTAACGCGCCGAGGGCAGTCAGCAACAAGGCATAACGACGATCGATCATGCGCCGTGGAAACCCTTGGCCAGGGTTTGCACCGCTTCGACGTTATCGATGCCCGGCGTGGCCTGCACGTAAGGGATCACGATGAAGCGCTGGTTACGGATCGCATCCACCGATTGCAGCGCCTTGTTGTTCAGCAGGAACTGCTGTTTCTGTTCGGCAGTGACTTCGCTGTAGTCGACGATCACGATCACCTGCGGGTTGCGTTCGACCACGGTTTCCCAGTTGACCCGGGTCCAGCTGGCCTCGACATCGTCGAGGATGTTGCGCCCACCGGCGGCATCGATCAGCGCCTGGGGCATGCCCAGGCGGCCGGAGGTCATGGCGCGGTCTTCGCCGCTGTCGTAGAGGAACACCCGCGGTTTTTCCGTGGGCAGGTCCTGTTGGATCGCGGCGACCTGCTGCTGCATGCCGGCGATCAACTGGTTGGCGCGGTCCTGCACGTCGAAGATCCGTCCCAGGTTGCGCAGGTCGTTGTAGGTGTCGTCGAGGCTGGCGGCCGGGCGCTTCATCACGAAGGCGCAGGACTCGGTCAGCTCCAGCACATTGATGCCCAGCGGCGTCAGGGTCTGTGGGGTCAGGTCGCCGCCGACGCGCATGCCGTAGTCCCAGCCGGCGAAGAAGAAATCGACATTGGCGTCGAGCAGGGTTTCCACCGACGGGTATTTGGCCGCCAGCTCCGGCAGGCCGTCGAGAATGGCCTGCATCTCGGGCGTCACCGCCTTCCAGCCGCTGATGCCGCTATAGCCGACCATGTGCGACTTGAGGCCCAGGGCGAGCATCATCTGGGTCATGTTGATGTCGTGGCTCAGGGCGTGTTTCGGTGCTTCCTTGAAGGTCACCTCGCGGTTGCAACTGTGGACGGTCAGCGGGTAGCGGGTGGCTTCGGCGCAGGCCTGGCCGGCGAGCAGCGACAGGGCCAGGCCGGCAGGGATCAGGCAGTTGAGGGAGACGCGCGGGGTCATGGTTGGGTTATCCAAGTGATTCGTGGGTAGCCGGACAGCGGGTGTTGGTCGACCAGGGCGTCGACGCCGAACACCTCGCGCAGCAGCGTGACCGTCAGCACTTGCTCGGGCGTGCCGCTGGCGACGATGCGTCCGTGATCGATCACGTACAGGCGATCGCAGAAGGCGGCGGCCAGGTTCAGGTCATGGATGCTGGCGAGGGTGCCGATGCCCAGGCGCTTGACCCGTTGCAGCAGCTCCAGCTGGTAGCGCGGGTCGAGGTGGTTGGTCGGCTCGTCGAGGATCAGCAGTTGCGGTTGCTGGGCCAGGGCGCGGGCCAGGATCACCCGCTGCTTTTCCCCGCCGGACAAGGTGGCGAAGGCATGCGCCTCGAAACCCAGCAGGCCCACCGACTCCAGCGCCTGGCGGGCGATGGCGCGGTCTGCGGCGCTGTCGCCGTCGAACAGGCCCTTGTGCGGGGTGCGGCCCATGGCGACCACTTCTGCGACGGTCAGGCCGAAGGCATCGGGGAACTCCTGCAACACCACGGCGATGCGTTGCGCGCACCAGCGCGGTGTCTGCTTCCAGACGTTGTAGTGATCGAGCCGGACTTCGCCCTGGTCCGGCCGGCTGAAGCGATAGCTGCAGCGCAGCAGGCTGGTCTTGCCGCTGCCGTTGGGCCCGATCAGCCCGACGAACTCCCCCGGCGCCACGCGCAGGCTGGCCTCACGCAGCTGGAACTGGTGATGACAGTGGCCCTGGCCCAGGGGTGTCCAGGCCAGGTTGGTGAGGTTCAGCGAGGTCATGCGGTGTCCGTGTGATGCCCTGTAGCCGCTGCCGAAGGCTGCGAAAATGTCCGCAGGACCTTCCGAGGACCTCAAGAGCGCGTGTGCTGCGTCGGAATGCCGCGCAGACCGATCGCAGCCTTCGGCGGCGGCTACAGGTATTGGTTAAAAGGCGTAATCGGCGGTCACGAAAAACGACCGTGGTTCGCCGAGGATCCATTGCTGGCCCTCATTGTATTGGCTTTGCGCGTATTGCCGGTCGAACAGATTGTTCAGTTGCAAACCGAAGGTGGTATCGCGCAGGGCTTTCCACGACAGCACCGCGTCGACCACGGTGTAGCTGGGCAGCTCGTTGCGGTTGGCCAGGTCGGCGTAGCGGGCATCGACATAACGCACCCCGGCACCGGCCCGCAGGTTATCGGTCACCGCCTTGTTCAGCCACAGGTTGGCGGTGCGCCGTGGCACGTCCACCGGGCGATTGCCGCTGCGCGAGACGAACTGGTTGCCGACCTGTTCTTGGAAGTCGTCGTACTCGGCCTTGACGATGGCGGCATTGGCTTGCAGTTGCCAGGCGTGGGGCAGTTGCAGCTCGAGGCTGGCTTCCAGGCCGCGGGACGATTGCTGGCCGACCTGCTGCTTGAGCGTCGGGTTGCCCGGGTCGTCGGTCAGCAGCTTCTTCTTGACGATGTGATAGGCCGCCAGGGTCCACTCGCCGCGCTGGTCCCAGAACATCTGCTTGACGCCGATCTCGCTCTGCCGGGCGCGGGCCAGGTCGTATTGCTGCTGGCTCGGGCTCAGGGAAATCAGGCCGCCGACGCCGTCGGTGCTGGTGGCGTACTGGCCGTAGAACGAGGTGTCCGGCGTCAGGGCGAACACCAGCCCGGCCTTCCAGTTGTTGCCGGTCAGGGTCTTGTCGCTCTGGCTGCCGTCCACCAGGTTGTCGCGATCCACCTGCACGTAGTCGCGGCGCACGCCGGTCACCAACGACCAGCGTTCGCTCAGCTGGGTACGGTTTTCGGCGAAGGCCGACATCTGTTTGGTGGTGCTCTGGAACTGTGGGCGATAGGCCGAGGCACTGTCGAAATGTCCCTTGTCCGGGTGTTGCAGATCCAGCGGCTGGCCATCCGGCAGCGCATCCTTGAACGGCGAGTTGCTGTTGAGCTGGAAGCGGATGCGGTTGTAATCGACTCCGGCCAGGGTCTGGCTGTCGAGGCCGAACAGGCCGTGCTTGAAGGTGAAGGTTTGGCGATCGCCGACCTGCTCCTGCTGGTGCTTGATGGCGAAGTTGCCGCTGCGCAGAAGCTGCTGGCCAGTGGTGTCCCAGCTGTAGTTTTCGGCGTTCTGCCAGCGGCGCTGGGCCTTGAGGTAATACAGCTCGTTGCTGGCGCTGACGGCGTCGGAGAGCTGCCACTCGCTGGTCAGGCGCGTCCACTGATCGTTGTAGTGCTGCTTGTCGTTGCCGATGTTGTAGTTCTTGTCCCGCAGGCCCTCATGGAAGCGGCCATTGACCAGCGGGGTGCCGAAATAATTCATCGGCTGCTGGTCGCCGTAGTCGTGGGCGAGGGTGAACGCCAAGTCGTCCGTGGCCTGCCAGCGCAGCGCCGCGCTGATGAAGTCGCTGGCGCTGTCGCCGCGATCGATCCAGCCGTTGCTGCGCAGGCGGTTGAGGTTCAGGCGATAGCTCAGGGTGTCGCTCAGCGAGCCGCCGCTGTCGAGGGCCTGCTGCTGGCTGTCGTAGGAACCGTAGCCGAGGCGCAGGTGGTTTTCGATCTCGCCGGTGAAGGGTTTCTTCGGGATCACATTGACCACCGCGCCGGTGGCGCCTTCGCCATACAGCACCGAGGCCGGGCCGCGCAGTACATCCACCCGTTCCACCGACCAGGTGTCCACCGGGAAGGTCACGGTGCCCATGCCGCTGTACAGGCGATTGCCGTCATACAACTGCATCACCGAACCCTGGCCGGTAAAGCCGCGCGCCGACAGCGAAGTGCCGCCGTCGCCGGGCGTGCCGGTGCGGCTGATCCCGGTGCCGCGCGACACCGCGTCCTGCACGCTGCGGTCGCCGCGCTGGCGAATGCGTTCGCCGCTCAGGCTCTCGGTGCTGGCCGGGGTTTGCAGGGCGCTCAGGCCCAGGCGCGAACCGGCGGTGGTCGGGGTGTGCAGGCTGATGTCCTGCGTATCGATGGCAGGCGCGCTGATGGTGCCGGTGGGCAGTATCAGGGGGGCGTCGTCGGCCTGGGCGGAGTGATTCAGGGCCAGCAGGCAGAGGCTGGACGCCAGGAGCTTAGTTGTCGGGCGGTTCATCGGGGCGGCTGAGTCGCTTCTTCGAGAGGGTTACCCGCAGCATGGGCGGCTGCGGGTAGGGGATCTTACACTTTAATGTTACAAGGTAACATTGTGCGTGTCGTAAATTGAACCGACAGCAGTCTACAGATCCCTCTAAACCGCGCATCTCGCCTGATTCATGATGAAGATGAGGCCGATTCAGTCGAGCGGTTCCAGCGCGACAACAGCACGCGATCCAGCAGCCACACGGCCACCAGCGAGGCCCCGACCAGGGGAAAGGCCACGGCCAGCGCCAGCATGATCGCCATCGCGGTTTTCCATTTCGGCAGGTCATGGCGCAGCGGCGGTACACCGAGGCGCCCCTGGGGGCGACGCTTCCACCAGATCACCAGGCCGCTGACGGCGCTCAGCAGAATCATCAGGCAGATCAGCAGCACCACGATCTGGTTGAACGGGCCGAACATCTTGCCTTCGTGCAGCATCACCCCGACTTCGGTGGCGCGGGCGACGTTGCTGTACTGCTGCCAGCGCACATCGGCCAGGACCTTGCCGGTGTACTGGTCGACATGCAGGGTGGCGTCATTGCGCGGGTCGTCGGCGAACACGGCAATGGTGAACACGCCGCTGGCGCTGGTCGGCAAGGTGATGCTGTAACCGGCTTCGACCTGGCGCTGGGTGGCGATGTCCTGCACCTGCTGCAGGCTGACCGCGGGCGCCGCCGGACCTTCGTGCGCGGCGCCATGGGCCATGTGTTCGGCATGGTCGCCGGACATCGGCAGCGGAGTGTTTTCCATGGCCCAGGGTACGGTCTGGCGGCTGGCGGTGTTGAGCTCGCCAGCCTGCTGGTCGGACTTGGGCACGTCATTCCACATCGCCGCCGGGAAGCGGTTCCACAGCTCGGCGTATTGCTTGCCCCAGAAGCCGGTCCAGGTCATGCCGCTGAGCAGCATCACCAGCAGGAACGCCGCGCCCCAGAAGCCGACCACGGCGTGCAGGTCGCGCCACAGCACACGGCCGCGACTGCTGAACCGCGGCCACAACACCCCGGCCGAAGACTTGCCGCGCGGCCACCACAGGTACAGCCCGGACACCACCAGGACGATGCCCCAGCCCGCCGCCAGCTCTACCAGGCGGTCGCCGAGGGTGCCGATCATCAGCTCGCCATGAATGGCCCGGGCGATGGCTTGCAGATTGTTCTTGGCGTCTTGCTCGCCAAGGATATTGCCGTGGTAAGGGTCGACGAACACATTGAGTTCGCCACCTTCCTTCTGCACCACGAACTGCGCGCTGCGTCCGGCTTCGAGCGGCGGCAGGTACTGTTTGACATGGCCCTGGGGATACGCGGCCCGGACCCGCTGGAGTTGTTCATCGGCGCTGAGCATGTGGTGCCCCGCCGGCACTTGCAGCAGGTGGTCGTACATCAGCGGGTCGAGCTGGGGTTTGAACAGGTAGATGATCCCGGTCAGGGACAGCATCACCATGAAAGGGGCCACGAACAGCCCGGCGTAGAAATGCCAGCGCCAGGCCAGGTTGTAGAAAGACACTTTCGGTTGGCTCATCAGGGAACGCTCCGCATGGGCAATTACTCTCTGTGGCCGCTGCCGATAGGCTGCGATCGGCCGGAACGGCCGCAACGTACTCAATAGCGCTGAAGGCCTTCGGCCTTATCGCAGCCCTTCGGCAGCGGTTCCATTTGTTGTTGTGTTTAGAAGCTCAGATCCACCTTGGTCCAGAGCGTGCGCCCCGGCTCGTTGATGGCTTGCGGGTCATTGGCCGGGTAGCCGAACCCGGCGTTGCCGGCCAGGTTCAGGTGCTCGGCGTAGGCCTTACCGAACAGGTTGTCGACGCCGGTGCTGACCTTCAGGTTCTTGTTGATCCGATAGGCGCCGTTGAGCGAGAACACGCCGAAGCCGCCGCTCTTGCCGAAGTCCTTGCCGACCACGTTGCCCTTGTTTTCATCGATGCGGTTCTGCGCCGCCACCACTCGCCACAGGGCGCCTGCGCTCCAGTTGTCCGCGCTGTAGGTCAGGCCGAAACGCGCGTCCAGCGGCGGCATCTGCGGTAGCGGCGAGCCGTCGCTGCTGTTCTTGCCCCAGGCGTAGGCGAGGGTGGCGTCGGCCTTCCAGTTGTCGGTCAGCTTGTAGGCCGCGCCGAGTTCGCCACCCATGATGCGGGCGTCGATGTTCTCGGCTTGCGAGGTCATGCCCATCATCCCGGGGCGGTAGTTGAACAGGATGTAGTCGCGTACCTGGCCGATGTAGCCCGAGGCCCAGGCTTCCAGTTCCGCGGTCTTGTATTGCAGGCCGAAGTCGAGCTGGGTGGTCTTTTCCGGCTTGATCGAATCGAAGGCGTTGACCGATCCGGCCGGGCCCATTTTCGGCGAGAACAGCTCCCAGTAATCCGGGAAGCGTTGCGCGTGGCCGAGGCCGGCATAGACCGTGGTCGGGCTGTCGGCCAGGTCATGCTCGTAGCGGATGAAACCGCTGGGCAGGGTGTCGGCGCGGGTATCGCCGGCGGTCGGGTTGGGCCGGGCCATCATTCCGGAACCGATGCTCTGGCGGTAGTCCTTGGCCGAGGCGCGGTCCACTCGGGCGCCGCTGATCAGCCGGTCGCGGTCGGCGGCGTACCAGGTCAGCTCGCCGAACGCGCCGTAGTTATGGAAGTCAGCGTCCTTGGTGCGCGGCTGGTCCTTGTAGGTGTCGATACCCATGGCGCTGCGTTGGCGATGCTCGTTGGTCTGCGCGTCGATACCGCTGATCAACTGCACATCGGCCCAGCGCCAGGTGGCCTTGATCCGCGCGCCGAGGGTGCGGCGGTCGACGTTGCTGGCCATGGGGCCGGCCATCATCCCGGTGCCGGACGGCGTGCGCAGGCTGTAGTTGTCCATTACGTGGTCGGCGTAGTTGTAGTAGACCTGCGCCTCGACCTTATCCAGCACCTCGCCGATATTGGAACGCTCGAAACGCAGGCCCAGGCTTTCCCGCTTGAACTGCGAACCGTCCATGCCGCGCCCGGCGTAACGCGCTTCGCCGTCGCCCTTGCCGGCGGTGAGTTCCAGCAGGGTGTCGGCGTCCGGGGTCCAGCCCAGGGCCACGTCACCGTTCCACTTGTCGTAGCGCGACGGCACGGTGTCGTTGTTGCCGTCCTTGTAGTCGTCGGAATGGGCCTGGTTGCCGATCACCCGCACGTAACCCAGCGGTCCGCCGGCGGCGGCATCCACCACCTTGTCGAAGCGGCCGTTGGAGCCGGCCAGGACGCTGGCGTTGACCCGGGTACCCAGCTCGCCGAAGTTTTCCGGCTCGCGGTCGAAGAGGATGGTCCCAGCCGAAGCGCCCGGCCCCCAGAGCACGGTTTGCGGACCCTTGATCACCGTCAGCTTGTCGTAGGTTTCCGGCGAGATATAGGAGGTCGGCGCGTCCATGCGGCCAGGGCAGGCGCCGAGCATCATGCCGCCGTTGGTGAGGATGTTCAGGCGCGAGCCGAACATGCCGCGCAGCACCGGGTCGCCGTTGGTGCCGCCGTTGCGCACCAGGGCGAAGCCGGGGATGGTCTTGAGGTAGTCGCCGCCATCGCTGGCCGGGACCGGCTGGCGCGGATCCTTGGGGTTGGTGACCACGGTCAGCGGTGAGCTGGGGGCGATGGCGGTGATCACCGTCGGGCTCAGTTCTTCGCCATGCTGGCTGTGATCCACCGGTTGCTCGGCCGCCAGGGCCAGCGGCGTGAGCAGGGCGCCGCAGAGCAGGGCGATGGCGTGGCTGAAACGTACGCGAGGTTCGTTCAGGGCAAAGGTAGCGGGGGCCTGGGCGGAGCACAGGCGAGTGTCAGCAGAAAACCTGGACATAAAGGTTCCATCAATCATTTCGTAAACAACACGGCCAGCAGCCTGCGGCTGTCTTTTCTACAGTCGGCCGGGTGAAGTGCGGTTGAGGGGTTTACGCAATGACAGGTGGCGCGCGGGTCCGGGCGCCGGGGAACACGGTCTGCCGGGCATGGCCCAGGCGCGGCGAGGGGGTGAGGAAGTGGCTGGACGGCGAACTGTCGAGCGCCGTGAACGACAGGCTGCCAGGCAGTGCCGGGCAGTTGAACAGCAGGCTGCAATAACCGCATTTTTCCCAGAGCGCATGGTGTTCGCCCTGGACCTTGCCGTGCTCCGTGCCGTGAGGGTTTTCACCGTGGCAGCCGGGCTCGCCCATGTTCATGTCCATCGACATGGACATGTTCATCGGCACAGCCTGATCCATCGGCATCGACTGGGAAATCAGCGGACCGATAAAGATCATCAGCATGGCGAACAGGCTGATCCAGCTGCCACGCCGTACTTTCAGGGGCGTGCGCACGGATCGCCGGGTGCCAGGCGAGCGCAAGGCGTTCACGGTAATGACGGCCGGGGCTTATTGGGCGTGCATGTGTTCCTGGCTGCCCGCGGGCGCCTGCTTCTGCACCGCCACCTCGACCGTGACGTCGCCGGATTTCTCGAAGTGCAGGGTCAGGGGGAAGCGCTTGCCGTCGCTGAGCAGGCTGCGATCTTTGAGCTCCAGCAGCATCACGTGATAGGCCATGGGCGCGAAGGTGACGGTCGCACCTGGGGCGATCGCCACGTTGGGCACCTGCTGCATTTTCATCAGGTCGCCCTGCTGCACGTGTTCATGCAGCTCGGCCTTGCCCGAGATCGGCGAGTCGACGCCGAGCAGGCGGTCGGCATTCTTGCCGGTGTTGTGAATGACAAAATAGGCCGCCACCGTCGGTGCGTTGGGCGGCAGCTCCTGTGACCAGGGATGGGCAATCTGCAACTCGCCAGCCTGGTATTCATGGGCGGCGGCAAAACCAGCGGGCAACAGCAGGGCGGCCAGCAGCAGGGCTTGCAGGGCCTGTACGGATTTCAACATGGCAGTTCTCCAGAACGATTCGACACGCAGATCAATTGCGAGGTGGAATCAGGCCAGAGGTGAAGCGCGGGGATTGAGGCTCGGCCATTGCTGGCGTGGCGTGGGCATGACCAGCGCGGGTGGCGCGACGCTGCGGTTGGACTCGAAACGGGCGAAATACAACTGCGGCGCATGGCCTGGCAGGGCGACCAGGGGCGCCGAGCCGGAACAGCACCAGCAGTGCTGCATGGTGGAGTGATCGTCGTTCTGCGGGGCTTGCTGTTCCAGCTTGCCCAGGGAGATCGCCACCAGCTTGGTGCCGTTGGAGGAACAGAAGCTGCCCCACAACAGTTGCTCGGCAGGTGCTCGATCGGTCTGCTGCATGGCTCCCGAAAGCGGCATGGCAAGCATGTTGAACAGCACTGCGAAGCAGGCGATCCAGGCAAATGCGAGCCGTTGTCGGGACATGGTGACGATCCGTCAGGTTGAGCGAACAGGGGGGTATTTAGCCTGATCGCTGTGGATAAGTAAAAAGGCGCCGTGCGGTGTGGTGTCGCAGCGCCACCTGGATTGGCCGTTCCTCAGTGAGCCGGTACCGCGCGGACCTCGATGGCCACGCCGAGCTTGGCGCGGATGGCGGCGAAGATCGCGGCCAGGTTGTCCATGCTCGGGTTGCCGCTGGCGGACAGCATGCGATGCAGGCTCTTGCTGGGCTTGGCGGTCTCGCGGGCCAGGGCTTCGAAGCCGACGGTGGCGTTGACCAGGTCGCGCAGAATGATCCGCGACATCTCCGGTTCGCCGTTGAGAAACAGCGTAGCAGCCTCGTCCAGCAGCGCCTGGGAAAACGCCGGATCGCGCTCGGCGCGTTCGGCAATGCTGTGCTTGAAGCTTCGAGTCAGTGCCATGGGTGTCACCTCGTTTTCAGTTCGGCCTTCTTGCGGTGATGGAATTCGGCGATCAGTTTCTTCGCCTGCCTGATGTCGGCCTGCTGGGTGGACTTGTCGCCACCGCCAAACAGGATCACCAGGTGCCGGCCTTCCTGGATCAGGTAGATCCTGTAGCCGGGGCCCCAATCGATGCGGTATTCGCCAAGCCCGTCGAACCACTTGATGTTGGATGTGTTGCCCATTTCCAGGCGCAGCAGCGCGGTGGAAACCCTGGGTATCCAGCGTTTCGAACCAGCGACCGAAGGGGCTGCGCTGGTTCTCTTGCTGGTATTCCTCGACTGTGATCATCGTCGGCCTTAAAGGTAACAAATAAGTTACTATATGGATAGGCCTTTGATCGTGCCGCAAAGCCTGTCCGTGGCCAACGCCGCAAGTGTTTCCTCTGTCTTCAATACGCGAAGCTCCCGTGGCGCGGCGGCCAGGGCTGCGTCCTACCGTTCAGCGGGGGACTTGGTAACTCGATGTATCGGCCGGGTTTTGCGCGGCCAGGCGGTCAGCGCAGGGCCTGGAGCAACTCGCCCAGGTCATGGAATTCCCGATCGACGGCTGGCAACGACGGCCGTTGTAGGATCAGCACCGGCACCCCACGCTCGCGCGCCACTTCCAGCTTGGGTTCGGTGGCGCTGCTGCCGCTGTTCTTGCTGATCAGCACGTCGATACGGCGGCGTTCGAACAGCTCGCGCTCGCTGTCGATCAGGAAGGGGCCGCGTGCGCCTATCACTTCGCACCGGTCATTGCCGGGGTACGGGTCGAGGGCGCGCAGGGTCCAGAACTGCCCGGAGGGGATCTCATGCAGATGCTGCAAGGGTTCGCGGCCCAGGGTGAACAGCGGGCGCTTGAAGGGTTCGAGTGCCTGGACCAGTTCGGCCCAGTCGCGGACTTCGCGCCAGTCGTCGCCGGCCTGTGCTTGCCAGGCCGGTCGGCGCAGGGCCCAGCAGGGGATGCCACACAGCTGCGCGGCCGTGGCGGCGTTCTGGCTGATTTGGGCGGCGTAGGGGTGGGTGGCGTCCAGCAGCAGCTCGATGCCTTGCTCGCGGATGAACCGGGCCAAGCCCTCGGCGCCGCCATAGCCGCCGACCCGCACCTGGCAGTCCAGGTCTGCGGGCACGCGCCCGATGCCCGCCAGGCTATAGATGTGCTCCGGTCCCAGGGTCCGGGCGATGGCCAGGGCCTCGGTCACGCCGCCCAGCAGCAGTATGGGTTTCATCGAAAAGCTCCGGCATGGCCGACGATGCCGCCCTGGCGATCGATGGCGAAGACTTCGACCTGGACCTGTGGCGGCACCACGCTCCGGGCGAAGTCCAGGGCGTGCTGGCACACCGCGTCGCCCAGGGCGATGCCGGCGGCGCTGGCCATGGCCAGTGCTTGCTGGCTGGTGTTGGCGCCACGTATGGCGTCTTGCAGCGCCGGGTCGGCGCCGACCGCCGCGGCCCATTCGGCCAGTTGTGGCAGGTCGATGCTGGAGTGGCGGCTGTGCAGGTCCATGTGCCCGGCCGCGAGCTTGCTGATCTTGCCGAAGCCGCCACACAGGCTGAGTTTGTCCACCGGCACTTTGCGCAGGTGCTTGAGCACGGCGCCGACAAAGTCGCCCATTTCGATCAGGGCGATTTCCGGCAGGTCGTAGACGCGGCGCATGGTGTCTTCGCTGGCATTGCCGGTACAGGCGGCGATGTGCAGGTAGCCGTTGGTCTTGGCGACATCGATGCCCTGGTGGATCGAGGCGATATAGGCCGCGCAGGAAAACGGCCGCACGATGCCGCTGGTGCCGAGGATCGACAGGCCGCCGAGAATGCCCAGGCGCGGGTTCATGGTTTTCAGCGCCAGGGCTTCGCCATCCTCGACGTTGACCGTGACCTCGAAGCCGCCCTGGTAACCCTGTTCCCGGGCCAGGGTTGCCAGGTGCTCGCTGATCATCCGGCGCGGCACTGGATTGATCGCCGGTTCGCCCACGCCCAGCACCAGCCCCGGGCGGGTCACGGTGCCCACGCCTTGGCCGGCGATGAAACGAATGCCGCTGTCCGGGCTCAGGCGCACCTGGGAGTAGAGCAGGGCGCCGTGGGTCACGTCGGGGTCGTCGCCGGCATCCTTGATCGTGCCGGCTTCGGCGCCGGTGTCGGTGAGGCGGCAGAATTCCAGGCGCATCTGCACCTGCTTGCCCTTGGGCAGGACGATCTCCACGGCGTCGCTGCTGGCGCCGCCGAGCAACAGGCGCGCCGCCGCCAGGCTGGTGGCGGTGGCGCAGCTGCCGGTGGTCAGGCCGCTGCGCAGCGGGGCCGGTTGTTCCGCCGTTTCTTCACGCATGCCGCGCGGCCTTGTGCAGGCGCGAGCTTGCTCGCGATAGCGTCCGCCAGACGGACCGCGTGGTCTGGATCGCGAGCACGCTCGCTCCTACAGGGGAGGGCAGGATGCTCATAGCGGTTTGACGAGGTCGAGCAAGGTAATGGGCAGGGCCTGGCGCCAGGTGTCGAAGTCCCCCAGCGGCAGGGCCTGGGCGACATGGATGCGGGTCAGCTCGCCGCCATGCCGTTCGCGCCAGGCCATCAGGGTCGTTTCGCTTTGCAGGGTCACGGCGTTAGCCACCAGCCGGCCACCGGGCTTGAGCCGGGCCCAGCAGGCGTCGAGCACGCCGGGGCGGGTCACGCCGCCGCCGATGAAGATCGCGTCCGGGGCTTCCAGGCCATCCAGCGCCTGGGGCGCGCTGCCGCGAACCAGTTGCAGGCCGGGCACGCCGAGGGCGTCGCGGTTGTGTTCGATCAGTTGCTGGCGGCCTGGGTCGGCCTCGATGGCCAGGGTCCGGCAGCTGGGGTGCGCGCGCATCCACTCGATGCCGATCGAGCCGCTGCCGGCGCCGACATCCCACAACAGTTCGCCGGGCACCGGGGCCAGGCGGGCCAGGGTAATGGCGCGGACGTCGCGCTTGGTCAGCTGGCCGTCATGCTGGAAGGCCGAGTCGGGCAAGCCGGCCAGGCGCGACAGGCGCGGCGTATCGGGTTCGGCCAGGCATTCGATGGCCACCAGGTTGAGATCGGCGATGGCCGGGTCGCTCCAGTCGTTGGCGGTGCCGTCGGTCCGTCGCTCGGCCTCGCCGCCCAGGTGCTCGAGCACACTGAGCCGGCTTGGGCCGAAGCCGCGTTCGCGCAGCAGCGCGGCGATGGCCGAGGGGCTGAGGCCGTCATTGCTCAGGACCAGCAGGCGCACGCCGCTGAACAGCTGGGCGCTGAGGGCGGCCACGGGGCGGGCGACCACCGAGAGCGTCACCACCTCTTGCAGCGGCCAGCCCAGGCGCGCGGCCGCCAGTGAATAAGAGGAAGGCGAGGGCAGGACGTGCATTTCTTCATGAGCCACCTGCCGCGCCAGGCTGGCGCCGACGCCGAACAACATCGGGTCGCCGCTGGCCAGCACGCACACCGGCTCGCCGCGCTTGGCCAGCACCGGCTCCAGCGAGAATGGGCTCGGCCACAGTTGCCGCTCGCCGCGGATGCACACCGGCAACAGGTCCAGTTGCCGCTGGCCGCCGACGATCCGCGAAGCGCCCATCAGGGCCCGCCGGGCGTTCTTGCCCAGGCCCTTGAAGCCGTCTTCACCGATTCCCACTACTGTCAGCCAGGGCGACATCGCTATTCCTCGAGGGTAAAACCTGTTCTTCCGACAGGCAGGCTTTTCATGCCTTCGGACAAAGCAGGCATAATACCGCGCCTTCGCCCGCGAAGCGCCTTTCCCACACAGCCGGTCACCCCCTTGAACGAACGCCCGATGTCCACCGCCTTACGCCCCTCGGCCTGTCCGGGGTTGCTGCGTATCGTCCCGGCACTGGACGGCGGTATCTGCCGGATCAAGCTGGCCGGCGGGGCGATCAGCGCCGCCCAGGCCCGCGCGGTGGCTGCTGCGGCCGAGCGTTATGCCGGAGGGGTGATCGAGGCGACCAACCGCGCCAACCTGCAGATTCGCGGGATCGGCGCCGAACATCAGGCGCTGATTGCCGAGCTGCTGGCCGCCGGCCTGGGGCCGACCACCGCGGCCGGCGATGACGTGCGCAACCTGATGCTCAGCCCCACGGCCGGGATCGACCGGCAGATGATCGTCGACACCCGTCCCCTGGCCGGGCAGATTCTCGCCACTGTGCAAAGCCATCCGCGCTTTCATGAGTTGTCGCCCAAGTTCGCCGTGCAACTCGACGGTGGCGAGGCCCTGGCCATGCTGGAACACCCCCATGACCTGTGGCTTTCGGCGTTCGAAGGCGCGGGCGAGCCCTGGCTGGCCTTTGGCCTGGCCGGCTGCCCAGGGGACCGGCCCCTGGCCAGCGTGGCGCTGGAGGATGGGCTGGCCCTGGTGGTGGCGGTGCTGGAGCTGTTCCTCGACCTGGCCCGCCCCGAACAGACCCGCATGCGCCAGCTGTTGGCGGAGTACTCGGCGGAGGAGCTGCTGGCGCAGGTGTCCGCGCGCTTGCCGGGGCCGGTGATCAGGGTGGGTGATTGGCAGCGCGTGGCCCCTTCCGAGCCGCTGCATATCGGCACTTATCCACAGCGGCAACCGGGCCAGGTCTATGTCGGTGCCGTCACGCCCCTGGGGCGGCTGGCCCCGTCGATGCTGCGCGGCGCGGCGCAGCTGGCCGAGCAATGGGGCGACGGCAGCCTGAGGTTCACCCCCTGGCAGAGCCTGTTGCTGCCAAACCTGCGGGCCGAAGACGCGCCTGAGGTCACGCGCTGCCTGCAACAGCTGGGGTTTCTCTGCTCGCCAGAGCAGCCCCTGGCCCACCTGATTGCCTGCACCGGTTCCAGCGGCTGCGGCAAGGCCCTGGCCGACACCAAGGGCGACGCGGTGAAGCTGGCTGCCTTGCTCCAGCGCCACAGCCATCAGCTGGACGTGCACCTGTCCGGCTGCTCGCGTTCCTGCGCCGCCGCCCATGTGGCACCGGCTACCTTGCTGGCTGTCGCCCCCGGTCGTTACGACCTCTATTTTCGCGATGCCGCGCAGCCGGGTTTCGGCACGCTGCACGCACGCAACCTTTCCCTTGAAGCGGCCGGCGCATTGCTCGATGCCCGCCCACGGAGCAACACCCATGATTGATTACATCCGCGACGGTCAGGAGATCTATCGCAACTCCTTCGCGATCATTCGCGAGGAGGCCAGGCTCGATCGCATCCCCTCGGACCTGGAAAAGCTCGCGGTGCGGGTGATCCACGCCTGCGGCATGGTCGATGCCATCGACGGCCTGCAGTTCTCCGAAGGCGCGGGTAAGGCCGGGCGCGCTGCCCTGGCCGCTGGCGCGCCGATTCTCTGCGATGCGCGCATGGTGGCCGAAGGCATTACCCGTGCGCGTCTGCCGGCGAACAATCAGGTGATCTGCACCCTGCGCGACGAAAGCGTGCCGGAGCTGGCCCGCGAGCTGGGCAACACCCGCTCGGCGGTGGCCCTGGAGCTGTGGCGGCCGTACCTGGAGGGCAGCGTGGTGGTGATCGGCAACGCCCCGACCGCGCTGTTCTACCTGCTGGAAATGCTCGACGCCGGTGCGCCGAAACCGGCGCTGATCCTCGGCTTCCCGGTAGGCTTCGTCGGCGCGGCCGAGTCCAAGGCGATGCTCGCCGCCGACAGCCGCGGCGTGCCTTTTGTGATCATGCAAGGTCGCCTGGGCGGCAGCGCCATGGCCGCCGCCGCCGTCAACGCCCTGGCCACGGAGATCGAATGATGCAGCAACCTGGACGTTTGATCGGCCTGGGCGTCGGCCCCGGTGATCCGGAACTGATTACCGTCAAGGCCCTGCGCCTGCTGCGCGAATCGCCGGTGGTGGCGTACTTCGTCGCCAAGGGTAAAAAGGGCAATGCCTTCGGCATCATCGAAGCGCACCTGCAAGGCGCGCAGACCCTGGTGCCGCTGGTCTACCCGGTGACCACCGAAGTGCTGCCGGCGCCGCTGTCCTACGAGCAAGTGATCAGCGACTTCTATGACAGCGCCGCCGAAGACTTGGCCAAGCATCTGGACGCCGGCCGCGACGTGGCGGTGATCTGTGAAGGCGACCCGTTCTTCTACGGCTCCTACATGTACCTGCACGACCGCCTGGCCGAGCGTTACCCGGCCGAAGTGGTGCCGGGGGTGTGCTCGATGCTCGGTGGCGCCTCGGTGCTGGGCGCGCCGCTGGTGTATCGCAACCAGAGCCTGTCGGTGCTCTCCGGCGTGTTGCCCCATGACGAACTCAAGCGCCGCCTGGCCGATGCCGACGCGGCGGTGGTGATGAAGCTGGGGCGCAACTTCCCCAAGGTGCGCCAGGTGCTCGAAGAGCTGGGCCTGGCCGAGCGCGCGCTGTATGTCGAGCGCGCGACCATGGCCAACCAGAAGATCGTGCCGCTGGATGAAGTGCAGCCGATGTCCTCGCCGTATTTCTCGTTGATCATCGTGCCCGGTGAAAGGTGGCAAGGTTGATGGCCCGTCCCGCACCGGCCATCGTCATCCTTGGCCAAGGCAGCCTGGCGACTGCGCGCAAACTTCAGCAGCTGTACCCGGACGCGCTGATCCACGGCCTGGCCGAACGGGTCGAGGGCGCCGACCGCCCGTACCAGGAGTTTGGTGCGACCCTGCGTCAGCTGTATCAACAGGACACGCCGATCATCGCCCTGTGCGCCGCGGGCATCGTCATCCGCACCCTGGCGCCGCTGCTGCTGGAGAAGGGCGTGGAGCCGCCGGTGCTGGCCGTGGCCGAAGACGGCAGCGCCGTGGTGCCGTTGCTCGGTGGCCTGGGCGGAGTGAACGTCATGGCCCGGGAAATCGCCGCCGGCCTGGGTGTGGCGGCGGCAATCACCACCAGCGGCGAGCTGCGCTTCGGCACCTGCCTGCTCAACCCACCGAGCGGCTATGCCCTGGGTGATCTGGAGCTGGGCAAGCGTTTTGTCTCCGATCTGCTGGGCGGTGAAAGCGTGCGCATCGAAGGCGCCGCGCCCTGGCTGGCCGAAGCCAAGTTGCCGGAAGACCAACAGGCCCGGCTGACCATTCGCGTCGGCTCCGCCGAGTGCGAGCCATCCGCCAATGAGCTGCTGATCTATCCGCGCAGCGTCCTCATCGCCCTCACCTGTAGGAGCGAGCTTGCTCGCGATAGCGGCCCCGAACTCGCCGCGCATCTGCGAGCCGCCCTGCACACCGCCAAAATCGCCGTGCAGTCCGTCGCTTGCCTGCTGGCCGCCGATACCGAGATGGCCGGCCCGGCCTTGCGCGAAGCCGCCGCCGAGCTGGGCGTACCTTTGCGTTTCGCCCCGGCCGCCAGCAGCGTGGCCGAACTGGCGCAACAGGCGGTTCCGCAATTGCTGCCGCCGCTCAGTGTCGGTGAAGACATCGCCATTGCCGTGGCCAGCCAGCCGCTGGACCCGCAGCAGATCGGCCGCCCCCGTGGCCGCCTGGCGGTGATCGGCCTGGGCCCTGGCGCCGCCGAGCTGATGGTGCCGGCGGTGAAAGCCGAACTGGCGCGGGCCAACGATATCCTCGGCTACGAAACTTATGTGCGCATGGCCGGCCCGTTCCGCGCCGACCAGGTCCTGCACTGCACCGACAACCGCGAAGAAATGCAGCGTGCCCGTCACGCCTTCGAGCTCGCCGCCCAAGGCCGTTCGGTGGTGGTGGTGTCCTCCGGCGACCCGGGGGTCTTCGCCATGGCCGCGGCGGTGCTGGAAGCGCTGCACGAATCCAGCGATCCGGGCTGGCATCAGGTCGAGCTGGAAATCCTTCCCGGGGTTTCCGCTTCCCTGGCCACCGCGGCCCAGGCTGGCGCGCCCCTGGGCCACGACTTCTGCGTGCTGTCGCTGTCGGACAACCTCAAGCCCTGGGCAATCATCGAGAAGCGCCTGGACCTGGCGTCCCAGGCCGACCTGGCGCTGGCGTTCTATAACCCCATCTCGCGTTCGCGTCCTTGGCAACTGGGGCGCGCGCTGGAGATCATGCGCCAGCACCGCACCGCGGATACGCCGGTGGTGCTGGGGCGGGATATCGGGCGTCCGGGGCAGACCTTGCGCGTTATCACCCTGGGCGAGCTGACACCGGAGCAGGTGGATATGCGCACCATGGTGTTGGTGGGGTCATCCACGACCTGTGTGTTTCCCAAGGCTGGAGGTGGGGAGTGGGTGTATACGCCGAGGTGGTACGGGCAGAAACCTTAGGCAACTTCGAACCGCTGTAGGGGCGAGGCTTGCCTGCGATTTCGGTGGTGGCCTCGATGGGGGTGTTGGGCGGTGTACATATCCGTTTCTGCGGTAACGGCCACTTAGGGTTCCGCCCTTACGGCGGGTCACTTTTGGCAAACGCCCCAAAAGTAACCAAAAGGT